>NZ_JBFUFQ010000160.1:0-13142 GCF_056403355.1 Rhizobacter sp. P2_H3
TCGCGACGCTGGTGCGCACCAGCGTGATCCTGGTCGTGCTGGCCGCCTTCGTCATGGCGACCGGCAAATGGTCGAACCCGCTCGCGCTGCCGGGCAGGACCTGGTTGTTCCTGGTGCTGTCCGGCCTGGCCACCGGGGCGTCGTGGGTCTGCTACTTCCGGGCGCTGCAGATCGGCGATGCGTCGCAGGTGGCGCCGGTCGACAAACTGAGCCTGGTGCTGGTCGCGGTGTTCGCGTTCGCCTTCCTCGGCGAGCGGCCGAGCCTGCGCGAATGGGCCGGCATCGCGATGGTGGCGGGTGGGGTGCTGGTGCTGGCGATCAAGCGCTGAAATGCGATCCCGAGGCGCATCACCTGACCACCTTGCTCATTGGGTCAGGTGATCGAACACGGCTTCCACCATCAGCGCGAAAGGCACGCTGTGCGAGCCGTGAATCTGTTCGCCATGAGCCAGGATGAGGATTCACGAGCTTCGAAATGAATGCCTTCTTCGTTGACCTATCGGGTGGTTCTCACTGCGCCAACCTCTTGATCAACCGATACATGAACTCCCGCCCGTCGTACAACTGCTGCACGCCGATGTGCTCGTTCAAGCCATGCACCCCCGTGTTGAGCGGATCGGCGAACAGGCCCGACACGCCATACATCGGGATGCCCACTTCACGAAAGTGACGGCTGTCGGTGGTGGACACGCCCATCGTCGGGATCACCGGCACGCCGGGCCACAGCTCGGCGCTCACCGCCTCAATGGGGCCGATCACGTCGGGCCGCAGCGGCGAAGCGGGCGCCGTCGCTTCACCCTCGCGTGTCAGCGTCACCTTCAGCTTGGGGCCGGCGATCTCGGTGAGCTTGCGGGTGACGAAGCCCAGATCCTCGTCGGGCAGCATCCGGCAGTTGACGCTGGCCTTGGCGCTCTGCGCCAGCGCGTTGGGTGCGTGGCCGGCGTTCAGCATCGTGGCCACGCACGTGGTGCGCAGCAGCCCGACGATGCTCGACACCTTCGACAGGCGGTCGATGGCATCGGGGGCCGGGCTGGCCTTGGCCATCTCCCGCATGTCGCTGGCCATCTGGCCGGACTGCAGCGCCGCACTGCGCTCGAAGTAGAGGCGAGCCGCATCGTTCAGCCGCACCGGGAACTGGTACTGCCGCAGCCGCGTCAGCGCCTCCGCCAGGTCGTAGATGGTGTTGTCCACCGTCGGCCGCGCGCTGTGTCCGCCGGGGCCGGTCGCCTCGAACTCGGCCTGCACGTAGGTCTTCTCGGCGATCTGCACGATGTGCGAAAGCGGCTTGCCGTCCTTCAGTTCGCCGCGCCCGCCCTCGTTGATGCCGAACTCCGCCTCCACCCATGCGCGCCGGTTCTTCAGCAGCCAGCTGGCCCCGTTGGCGGGGGTGTCGCCTTTCTCCTCGTCGGCCGTGAGCGCCAGGACGATGTCGCGGTTCGGCGCGAAGCCTTCTTTCTTCAACTGCCCCAGCACCGAGACGAAGATCGACGCCATCGCCTTGTCGTCGATGCTGCCGCGGGCGGTGAAGGTGCCGTCCTTCTCCTGCAGCTTGAAGGGGTCCGTCTTCCAGTCGCTGCGCTTGGCCTCGACCACGTCGACGTGGGCCAGCAGCAGCAGGGGCTTCTTCGCACCGCTGCCCTTGTAGCGCGCCACCAGGTTGCCCTTGCGCGGGAAGGGCGTGATCACCTCCACCTCGGCGGCCGTGAAGCCGGCGTCGAGCAGGCGCTTGTGCATGGCCTGCGCCGCCACGGTGGTGTCGCCCTCCGAATCCGTGGTGTTGATCTCGACCAGCTCCTGGTAGATGGAGCGGAACAGTTGCTGCTGCGCCGTCAGGTCCGCCGCATCGGCCTGCGCGGCAAACAGCGCCAGCGCTGCGGCAAAGGGCAGGGCAGCTCGCTTCATCCGCATGGCTTGTCCGTACATCGGGTTCACTCCTTGTCGGTCACTTGATGCGGCCATCATGCCTTCATCGCCGCGACGAGCCAGTCCAGCTGGCCACGGACGCGCGCGGAGGTGAGGTGGTCGAGGTAGTCGCGCGAGCTCACGATCTGGCCGTCGCGCACCCGGATCACGAAGATGCCGGGAATCGAGAACGGCTCATCCGCGCCCTCCACGGTCCCCTGGTACTCGAACTCGGCGATGATGACTTCGGGGTCCTTGGTCTCGTGGATGACGATGTTGGTCGCCTTGCGGTTCAGCCGCGGGCTGGCATCGTTGGGCCGGAAGTGTTCGCGCAGCTCGTCCCGGGTGCGCAGGGCGGGGGCGCGAAGCGGGTGAAACGGGTGCACGACGTCGGTCTGCTCGGCATAAAGGTCGGGCAACTCATCCCAGCGGCCCTCCGCGACGCCGTTGACCAATGCGAGGAACACTTCTTTCGGGGTGAGGGGCGGGGGCATTCGATTCTCCGTTTTGTTCACCATGATGTCGAAATCGCCGGCAGTCGCGCATCGCGGAGGTGAAACTGCGGAGTTCGCGATGCCGTGGTGTGCAGCCTGCTCGGCGGCTGGAGAACTGGTGCAATGGTTGAGCGGTAGGCGCATGCAGCGCCGGAGGCGCCGCTCTGCAATTGGACGCGTTCTTTGGCTACGCCGGAGATCGGGGCTCCTGGCAAACAACGCCAAGCCCTTGATCGTATTGGTAGGCCGTGCTGGGCTCGAACCAGCGACCAAAGGATTATGAGACGGCTGCCGCTCCCGCTCACCCCCGGCCACGGGGCACGCGCACTATACGAGACGGGAGCGGCGGGGTGTCTTGCCACCCTGAAGGGGCATTGGCGTAGCTACGCTTCGGCTACGCACAAGGCGGCCCGCAATCCGCTCATCGCAGCATCACTCGTCATGAGTGGCATCAGGGGATCGGCCGCGTGCCGCGGCAGGTGGGATAGCCCGTGCACCCCCAGAACTCGCCGCCGGCATTTGCGCCGCGTTTTGCGGTACGCCGCGCCATTGGTTTGGCACAGACTGGACACGTCAACGCCTGAAGCGGTTCTGCAATAGCTGGCACGGCTGGCTTCACAGCTGGTCGCGTCGTCGAACGAGTGACCTCGGCTTTTGCGTCTCGAAGGAGTCGGTGGAGCTTCGGCCCATCGATCAGGGTCACGTTGCGACCACTTGCGAAGTCGACGGCAGCGTCGGTGAACTGGCCTGACGTCACAACGAACCCGCCGGCGGCCCCCTTCGCAGCCATCACACCGTACAGCTCGCGGACCACGTCCACGCCCACCTTGAAGGCACGCCACTGCTTGCACTGCACGAGAAACTTCTCGCTGGCGGCATCGCGGGATCTCCTTAGCACAAGGTCGACACCACCATCGGCGCCGCCGCCAGTTTCGACAACTTGGTAGCCCTGCAATCGGAAGCCTTCGCCCACCAGCATCTCGAATTCGCGCCAACTCATGCGATCCAGCGCGTCGCTCGCCTCGCTTTGCACGGCAGCATTCACAAGGCCGTTTCGCTCCTTGCGCCGCCAAGCCRACATGCCCGCCCCCGCCATACAGAGAATTGGCAGTACGTATTGGCCGACGGTCGCGATGGTCTTCCACAGGGTGTGGGTGACCATCGCTCCAATTTGCGCCGGTACGGCTGCGGGGGCGACCGTCTGCGATGCGACACCATGAAGCAGCAGGTAGCTGGCTACCGACAACACAATGCCCGCCCACCACGGCAACATCGCAACGAGGTCCATTACGTCCTCGGCTGGGCTCGTGTTTCTGCGTTTTGCCATGTCCGCCTCCCCTCCATTCTTTTCCGGTGTTGTAGCAGGTGCGAGACAGGACGGCGATGCGCCACGCTGTAGCACTGACGCCTCACGTGCGGAGGTACACACCTTGTGTCGATTCCGACGGCTCTGCAGCGGCTGCGGTCGGTCGCCTCGAGCTATCGACAGGCCGCTTGCTGCCTCAATGCGGACGCTGCGGCGTTCTGGAGGTAGCCGGACGATCGGTCAAGCGACGCGGCCCCCGCGGGCGCGCTTCAACGCGCCGCGCTGCCAGTGGAACTGTGTGGTGTTGAACGTCCGCTGTGCGCCTTCGCGAACTGGCGCAATCGACCCAAAGGAGCCGACCGAGACTTCAACCAGCCCGCTCCGAACCGAGCGTTGGCGGAACGACGGAGGCGAGCGGTGGCCTCCGCTCCTTTTCAGCTGCCCGCTTTCTGCTCAAAGGCAATGGAGGGGCCATCACTCGCTTCCATCGCTTGCGGGCCTGTCTTAGCCGCTCCGCAAATCCCTCGGCGTCCAGTCGTTCTCCGGCCCACAGCATGCCTTGCTTGGCATCCTCTGACAGTTCGTCACGCAGTGCTTTTAACAAGGGCCGCAGTGGAAGCGCGCAGTTTGCGGCCGAGATGGAGGTTCGAAACCAGCGAAGCCAGCGCTCGGCGAGCGCTTGTCACCCCGTGAATCTGCGCGGAATCCTCCTCCCGCCAGCCTTTCACTTCCAGCCAGGCATTTCCTCCAACGTGAGGACCATTGGTCCGTTGTACAGCGACGGCAGAGTGGCGCGGTTGCGCTGGTCGTCAATGAAGTCCGGCCAAAGCATCTGATAGACCCACTTCGGTTGCTGGCGCAGGAGATCGACGGTGGTGGCGAACTGATTCTCGCCTATGGCGATCGGCTTGCCGTCAGCGACACGCAGCATCGTGGAGTAGCTGTTGGTGACATAGCCCAGTTCATAGATGTCCAGCGACGCGATGTCGAAGTAGTCTGATCCAGGGTTGTATTGATCGATGTCGGTGGTGAACAGTGGGTTCTTGATGTCTTGCACATTCCAAACCCAGATGATGTTGTCCAGAGCCTTCGACTTTGCCAAGTAGTCATGCGTCATGCGATAGAGCGCCGCACTGCCGAATGTCCCCTTGTGACAGGACCACCAGAACTTGCACATGTTCATCTCGTGGAAGGGGCGGAAGAGCACCACCACACCAGCATCCTTCAACTGCTGGAAGTAGCCGGCCAATGTGTCGAGCCGACCTAGCCACGCGTTGTTCAAACTGGTTCCAGGCGTCAAGAGTTCCTTGAACTGGTCGTCGGTGAAATGCACCGGGTGCTTGTCGCCGATGTCGTCCCACGTGCAGTACTCGTTCTGCGTCGGCGCGCAAGCGTGATACATCAACCCAACGAGGGCGCCCTTGGCGAACTGTCGCTTCGCCTCGGCCACCATGTTGCCGCGGTTCCCAACCGCGCCTCCGAATCCGAAATCGGCGCCCCAGAACGATCCAACCTTGCCGGTGATCGCATTGATTCGGTTCGTATCGCTGGTGGGCGAGCCAGTATTCTTGTTCTCTACTCCCACCAGCGTCTGTTGCCCAGATATGTCCCGCAGGAAGTCAAGCATGCGCTGCTTCTTGGCGGCTGTCGACGAAGGCGGCGTTCCGTTCGCCTTTGAGAATCTGTACGATGACATCGCATCATTGAACCCCAGCGGCACCAAGTTGGCCGTGTCAGCCAAGAGCGACAGCACGCGTCCTGACCCTCCGACATCGGTGAACAGGTCAACTTGGTAGCCCACAGGTACCTTTACCGACGACGCCAGGCGCATCCAGCCGGCGGGCGCATCGGCTGCTCCTTCACCGGTGCAATAACTTCTGCCCGCGTAGTTGATGTCTTCGTAGAAGCACGCTTGCGACGTAGAGCCACCAACGCGGCTGAACGTGAATATCTGGTTGGTCGAGCCGGCACAGCTCCATTGCTGCACATTGGTGCGATCCGCGGTGCTGCGGTCGGCCACATCGATGCACTTGCCGCTCTTCTGGTTCTTGATCGTGAACTGATCGGAACCGGTGGCCGGTTGAATCGCGAAGCGTTGCTGGCCGGAGCCGTTGTCGCTCCACTGTTGCACGTTGGCGCCGTCGTTGGTGAAGCCGCCGACGATGTCGATGGCCTTGCCACTGTTCACGTTGAGCAGCTTGTAGAACCCTCCGCCGAGGCTTGTCACGTCAAACTGTTGCGCCGTGGTTCCGTTGCAGGTGTATTGCTGAATGTTTATGCCGTCTCCCAGTCCGGCAGCATCAACGTCGACACATTTGCCGCTGTGGGCGGCTTTGATTGTGTAGCGACCAGCCTCCAGATCTGCCGCCACGGCAGGTGTGACGCCATAGAGCGTGGTGACGACGACCACTGCCAACGTGTGCATTGAAAGTCTCATGGATCCTCTCCATTGGTGAATAGAGACACGGTAGCGCTAAAGTGGAAACGCATCCATTGCACACCGCGCGGCCATCGTTGCAACGACAGGAACGCTCGAGGGTTTTCTCTCACTGATTTCACGTGTTCTGTTTCAGTCGCCACAGGTGGACGCAATTTCGTGGAGACGCGGCGCACACTCATTGAGATCCCAACAGCAGGCGGCAGGTGGATGCGAGCGTCAGCAGGTTTGGGTCGCGCTCGCGCGCACGCAGGTAGCTCAAGCCGATCTGTTGGCGCACGGCGAAGCGCGGGTGCAGGGGAATCAGTCGGACAGAGGCGTTGAGAACATCGCGGACGCGACCGGGCAGCAATGTGCACCCGACGCCACCGCTGACGAAGTTGATCAGCGTGAAGATGTCGCCAACCTGCAGTGCGACCTGGGGGGTGTAGCCGGCCTTCGCAAAGGTAGCCGCGAAATCATTGCGTGTGGCGAATCCCTCGGTGAGGCTTACGAAGCGCTCACTATCGCAAGCACCTAAGTCGATTGAATCCATCTGCGCATACTTCGAGTCTGCAGGCGCTGCGAAGAACACTTGGTCTTCGAACAGCGGGATCGATTCGATATCCTGAGCGCTGTCCGGCAACACCATTAACGCGGCATCTACAGTGAAGTCACGCAGCTTGGTCAAGAGTTCGACGTTCGATCCCATTGAGACGTCGGTCTGCAAGGACGGCCTGCGCAGTTTGAGGGCGGTGACAAGCCCTGGAATAGTTCTGACGCCGAGCGAGTACAGCGAGCCAATGCAGACGCTGTCGGCCAGGTAGCCACCTGCAGCGCGTGTGGCCTTGACTCCTTCGCGCATGACCTTGAGCGCTTCGTGCGCGGTTCCCGCCAGCACGGAAGCAGCCGACGTTGGCATCAGGTTCCTGCCCTCCGCGCGGAACAGTGGACAGCGCAGCCCGTCCTCAAGCGAGTGCAGCGCGCGGTGGACGCTGACTGGGTTGATGCCCAGCGCCTGGGCAGCTCGTGTCAGTGTGCCGGCATCCATGTAGGCCAGCAGAATCTCCAGTCTTCGAAAGGTGATCTCCTCGGGGAGAGCATCGCGCATGCGGGTTCCTTTGACGCGGCTTTCTTGAGTACCTGTCGACGACGTCAAGTTGCCGTCATCACGGCGCCATCGATATTGGCATCGACGTGCTTCCCTCAGCAGCCATCGCCGAGAGTGGACGCCGCTCTAGCCTTGCTTGATGAGCTTCTGGAGGATCAACGGTCCACCCATGCCGATCAGGTTGCCGCCTTCGTCGAGCTTGCCGAGCAGGATGGGAGCGAAGCCCAGAGCGGCGACCAGCTTTGAGATGGCAGTCTGCGCGTCATCGTCGTTGCTCGATACGAACATGACCCGGCGCCCCCCGCCATCAGCAGGATCCTTGGCCAGGAGCTTGGCCGGCAGCTGATTGAGCGTCTTGACCACTTTCGCCCCGGAGAATGCAGTTGCCACGAGTTCGGTGGAAGGGCGCCCCTTCAGTTCCTCCGGCGAGATGCCGTAGGTGTTCATGGCGTCGACGACAACCTTGCCGGACCAACTCGGCAGACCTCCTGCGACGGTTGTATGGGCGCGGAAGGGAATCGCAAGGATGACTACCTCGGCCTTGAGCGCGTCCGGCAGAGTCATGGGAATTACGGCGTTGCCGATCTCCTTTGCCATTGAGGCGATGGAGCTTGGCCCGCGGGTGTTGGCCAGGCCTACGGCGATGCCACTGCGGGCGAAATGTTTGGCCAAGGCAGAGCCGACGTTGCCAGAGCCGATGATCGAGTAGTTCACGAGTTTTCCTTCGGTATGGTGGAGCGGGTCTGGTGAGTCCGCTTTTGTCTATGCGGTGATGGCCGCAACTTCCTCGAGCGCTTTGGCAACAGCGGCTTCTCTCGCCTCGGGACCGAACGCGGTGCCTTCGGCTCGCACAATGGTCACGTCTGTCACGCCGAGGAAGGCCAGGAGGCCCTTGAGGTAGCTCTCTTGGTGCTCGAACCCAGCTGCTGGGCTACCTGCGGAATACACGCCACCGCGCGCGGATGCGATGAAGACCTTCTTGCCTTTCAGCAAGCCCTCAGGTCCGGTCGCGGTATAGCGAAATGTCTCGCCGGCAATCGCAATGCGATCGATCCATGCCTTGAGCGGCGTTGGGATCGTCAGGTTGTACATCGGCGCACCAATGACAAGAACATCAGCGGCGATCAGTTCATCCAGGTAGGCGTTCCCTTTCACCAAGTCCGCATTGATGGTCATGTCGTCGCTGGCGACACCCTGACGGGCCGCCACGTGAATTCCTGTCAGGTGCAGCGCAGGGTCGGATCCCAAGTCTCGGTAGGTGACACGAATATCGGGATGCAACGCGCGCTGGCGCGCGACGAGCTCCAATGTCAGGCGGCGACTGACGGATGCGGCGCCGAGGGCGCTGGAATCAAGGTGAAGCAGACGCATGGTGAATTCCGGTGGGGTGTAGCTTGATAAACGAATGGTGCGGCCAGCCCTCGTATCTGAAAAGACGGTATATTGAGATGCGATACATCTCCCTCGGAGATGGGAGGGGCCATGCTCGACGGTGTCTCACTCGACCAGCTCAGAAGCTTCATAGCCGCCGTTGACGAAGGAAGCTTCTCCGCCGCGGCGCGCAGGCTCAACCGCGTTCAATCCGCGGTAAGCGGATGGATTGGTGACCTGGAGGGGCAACTGGGCGTCACCTTGTTTGACCGTTCTGGACGGTTCCCGAAGCTCACGACTGAGGGAGTGCTGCTCCTCGCAGACGCGCGAAGTGTCGTGTCCGGTGTGGACACCCTCAAGGCTCGCGCCAAGCTGATGGTTTCGGGGCTCGAAGCTGAGCTCTCGGTGGTGGTCGACGTGTTCTTTCCCACTGCCGTCATCAGCGCGGCCGCCAAGGCGTTCTCACGCCAGTTTCCGTTGACCCCGCTTCGGCTCTTCGTTGAAGGATTGGGCGCTGGCTATCAGTCAGTTCTGGGTGGCCGTTGCAGCCTCGGGATTCTGGCCTCGCTGCCTGTCGCGTTTCCATCTCTCGTCAGCGAGCGGCTTGGCGAAATTCCTCTGGTCTCGGTTGCTGCCGCAAACCATCCGCTCGCGAGCATCGGACGTCGCATTGCCAAGCATGAGCTGTCGAGCCACGTACAACTCGTTCTGACAGATCGGTCTGACTTGATGGAAGGACGGGACTACGGTGTCGTATCCGCGTCCACATGGCGCTTGGCAGACCTCTCGACCAAGCATGCCTTTCTCAAAGACTGCGTTGGGTGGGGAAACATGCCACTGCACACAGTCGAGAAGGACATCGCCGACGGGACATTGGTGCTGCTGGACACAGAAGAAGTGCCGCCTACCGGTTTCATGCTGGGCGTATCCGCCTATCACCCGGCGTCAAAGCCGCCAGGTCCTGCGGGCAGATGGCTTGTCGAGCATCTGAATGGCTTCTCAAAGTCCATCCTGAGCATCGTCGACTGATCGCGCACGACACAGGCGAGCAGTTCCAGGGAGGTAGAGGCTACTCCTATGGCAGGACCCACTGGACGCGTGGGTTCCGGAGAGGCTACGGAGAAAATCTAGTCTGGGAACGATAAGTGGCAGGGAGTGTATGTTCCCCGCCTCGCTCGCGAGCAGCCGGTCGGAAGCCGTGCCGTCTCCTCTGGGCGGCCGGTTGCAAGCCGATGGACGAATAGGCGCAGTCGGCCAGGAGCAGCCAGTCACGAACGGCGGGTTTCGGGTGGCTAACCTGCTCAGCTTGCGGATCCCTGTGCTCTTCAGCGGAACCGCGGAAGGTGCTGGCGCACTCCTAAGGGCGCTGCGGTGTGAATGCCGCATCCAGTTCGCCGACCTTCTCGACGACGAGATCGATGAATGCGGACACAGCCAGCGGCAGATGCCGTCGGCTGGGATACAGCACATTGAGGCCGTGGCCGGGACGCTGATATTCGGGTAGCACGGGAACAAGGCGTCCGGCCTGCAAGTCCTTCATGAGGATGGCCCTGGGAAGAAGCGTGATCCCCAACCCAGCCAGCGTCGCCTTGCGAAGTGCCTGCGCTGTGTTGCCGCTGAAGCGAGCGGCAACCTGCACGGCTTCACCAGTGCCGTCGGGTCCGGCCAGGTGCCAGGTTATATGACTGCCAGAGTGCGCAAAGGTCACGCAATCGTGCTCCATCAGGTCCTGCAGTGTGCTGGGCGCGCCCCTCGCTGCAAGATAGCCAGGGCTGGCCACCAGCCCGTCGTTGCCAGCACTCAGAACCTGCCGCCCGATGTATTCCGAGTCCTCAAGGGGACCGCCACGAAACGCCACGTCGATGCGATCCGCGATCAGGTCTGCCTTCGAATCGCTGAGCACCAACGCAAGGCGAACCTTGGGATAGGTCGCCAGGAACTCGGCGACCCATTCCATTACGAACATGTCGAGGAAGTCGGCGGGCGCAGCAACGCGAACAAGCCCACTCGGCTCCTGCCCTGCGGAGCTCAGCACTTGCCCGGCTTCGACCAGTCCCGCTACCGCATCGGCACAACGTGCGTTGAACTCCTCGCCTGCGCTGGTGAGAGTGAGCTTGCGGGTCGAGCGTTGCAGCAGCCGGACGCCGAGATGCTGCTCGAGCCCTTGGACGCGCCTGCTGACGGTGTTCGCTGGCACGCCGAGGCGCCGCGCCGCGCCCGCAAAGCTGCCGCTGCGCACGACCTGCACGAACAAGGCGATGTCGTTCAGATCAAGCATGGCGACCCATTGATTCAAAAATTGGACGGGTGCGCTCCAACTGCACCGGCTAGTACGTCGATCCTACCGCCCCTATCGTTCAAACGTTGACTGCAGCAGTTCAGACGTCATGTCTTCGGCGAGCCGCCTTCACTTCAACTCCAAGGACGATCGATGACCGCAGCGCAAGCCCTTCCTGGCAATCCGAACCTTGATCGAGCATCGAGCGCGGGCGGGCGGGCGATCGTCCACCGCACGCATGGCAACACCCATGGGCCGATCACGCGGCTGGTGAGCCCGAGCGACCTCGGCGAGTTCTTGAAGCCGTTCATCTTTCTCGACCTCAACAGTTTCAGCCCCGGTCTCGGCAGTCAGGGCTTCGCGATGCATCCGCATTCAGGCATCGCCACGTTGACCTTCGTGATGACAGGCAACCTTCGCTACGAAGACACGACCGGCAAGAAGGGCGTGCTGCCCGCTGGCGGCGTGGAGTGGATGCGCTCCGGAAACGGCGTTTGGCATATCGGCGCACCCGTCGGCGACTTGCAGATGTCGGGCTTTCAACTCTGGGTCGCCTTGCCTCCCTCTGAAGAGAACGCGCACGCGGAGAGCCTGTACCTGGCGCCTTCAGACGTTCCACACGAAGGCCCGGCACGTGCGCTGCTCGGAAGCTACGGCAAGGCCCACAGCCCGATTCCCGCACCTTCGGGCATGAACTACCTTGCCGTGCGTTTGGAGGACGGCGAGCGCTGGCGATACACGCCGCCCGCCGGCCACACCGTGGCCTGGTTGGCGGTCAGCGCGGGACGACTCGACGTGAATGGGATGGTCGGCACCGGTGAACTCGCCGTGTTCGAGGAATCGGAACAAGCCATCGACTTCGTGGCCCACGGCGACACGTCCTTCGTCCTCGGCTCGGCAGTGAAGCATCCACACGACCTGGTGATGGGCTACTACTCGGTGCACACCAGCAAGACTGCCCTGGCACTGGGAGAGGCCGAGATTCAGCGCATCGGCGCCGAGCTGCGACGTGACAAGCGAATCGGCTAGATCACCCGCCGCATGCCTCGACCAGCCGGTACCCACCGAGCGATCTGCATATTCAGTCTCAGCCGCCCATCGGCAACTCATTGTCCTTCGGGGTTCCTCCATGACCAAGGTCCCGGCTGCCGACGACGTCTTCGTGCGCTGGAATCGCACGATCCCCGCTGCCGAAGGCAGCACATTCAATCCCCACGGAGAAACACATGAAGCGTAGAGAGATGCTTGTTAGCGGCGCTGCAGTTGGCGCAGCGACATTGCTGACCGCGTCGGCGACAGCCGCAAACAAAGACGCCGCTGCAGGCGGTGCATCCAGTTCCAAAACCAAAGGAAATGACATGACAAACAAATGGATGATTGACCCAAACGATGCTGTATTGCTGCTGATAGATCATCAGAGCGGCTTGTTCCAGTTGGTCCGTGATATGGAGTACCGGGAACTCCGCAACAACGTAGTTGCTCTTGCGAAGGCAGCGAAGATCGCGAAGATCGCGAAGATCCCGACCGTCGCAACGGCATCAGTTCCCGGTGGTCCCAATGGTCCGATCATTCCCGATATCCTTCTGAGCAACCCCGATGTGGTGTACGTTCCGCGCGAAGGCCCGATCAACGCGTGGGATCACCGCCCCTTTGTCGAAGCCGTCGAGAAGACCAAGCGGAAGACATTGCTCATCGCAGGCACGCTCACGAGCATTTGCATGGTATTTCCTGCACTCAGCGCTCTCGCACAGGGATACAAAGTGTTCTGCATTGTGGATGCCTCGGGCAATTGGTCGAAGATGGCAACCGACATCTCAATTGCCCGGGTCACGCAGGCGGGCGCAATGCCAACTGACACATTCGCGGTGATTACAGAGGTGATGCACACTTGGAATCGCCCAGAAGCAATGGAATTCGCCAAGGTCTTTGTCGACCACGTCGAACCCGCATATGGGGCGTTGTTTGAAAGCTATGACATGGCACAAAAGAACGTGAAGAAGTAGGTTCAGACAAAAACTTGGACTTGGGCCACCTGGGGACAGGTGGCCCCTCAGTCTTCAACTTGGAGGAAGTTGCAGAAAAGCCAGATTCCTCACTACGCGAGCGACACCATGGATCAAAACGCGAAATTTGCCAGCACCGGCGACACCATGGCGCTATCGCCGTCCTTCGAACAACATTGAACTATTTTCTGATCCGTGAAATGGAGCAGGAGAAGGGAAAAACGCGAAGGTATGAATAAGCTGACAGGCCTCATCGCATCC
>NZ_JBFUFQ010000161.1:0-13106 GCF_056403355.1 Rhizobacter sp. P2_H3
GTTGAAGCGCGGCGGCACCAGCACCGCGACCTCGGCGCGCACCTCGTCGAGCAGGCCCTGGATGTCGGCCTGCGAGCCCGGCTCGGCATGCAGRCGCATGTCGAACAGCGAGAACTCGATCTGGCGCAGCGTCTGCAGCCCGCTCTGGAAGTTCTTCGCGGCCAGCATCTTGTCGAACAGCGCGCGCGGCAGCGGCTCGCCGGTGTCGACGTGCGCGGTCAGCCGCTTCAGCACGTCCCACTCCCAGCAGAAGTTCTCCATGAACTGGCTCGGCAGTTCGACCGCGTCCCACTCGACGCCGGAGATGCCGGCCACGCCGACATCGTTCACCTGCGTCAGCATGTGGTGCAGGCCGTGGCCGAACTCATGGAACAGCGTCGTCACGTCGTCGTGCGTCAGCAGCGCCGGGCGGCGCTTGCCGTCGACCTCGACCGGCGAGGCGAAGTTGCACACCAGGTGCGCCACCGGCGTCTGCGTGCGGCCGTCCGGGCGCGCCCAGCGGCCGCAGACGTCGTCCATCCACGCCCCGGGCCGCTTGCCGGGGCGGGCATACGGGTCGAGGTAGAACTGGCCGACCAGTTCGCCCTGGCGCTCGATGCGGAAGAAGCGCACCCCCTCGTTCCAGACCGGCGCGCTGTCGGAGCGGATGCTGACCTCGAACAGCGTCTCGATGATGCGGAACAGCCCGTCGAGCACCTTGGTCTCGGTGAAGTACGGCTTGACCTCCTGGTCGCTGAACGCGTAGCGGCTTTCCTTCAGCTTTTCGCTGGCGTACGGGAAGTCCCAGGCCTGCAGGTCGGGGAGGCCCAGCTCGTCGCGGGCGAAGGCACGCAGCTCGGCCAGGTCGCGCTCGGCGTAGGGGCRGGCGCGCTGCGCCAGGTCGCGCAGGAAGCCGGTGACCTGCTGCGGCGAATCGGCCATCTTCGGCACCAGCGACACCTCCGCGAAGCTCGCGTAGCCGAGCAGGCGGGCCTCTTCCTGGCGCAGGTCGAGCAGCTCGCGCATCACCGCGCTGTTGTCGAGCGCGGCGGGGCCGGCCTCGCTGGCGCGGGTGACGTACGCGACGTACAGCTTCTCGCGCAGCGCGCGGTTGCTGCCGTACTGCATCACCGGGAAGTAGCTCGGGAAGTGCAGCGTGATCTTGTGGCCCGGCTTGCCTTCGGCCTCGGCGGTGGCGCGCGACGCGGCGATCACGTCGGCCGGCACGTCGGCCAGCTCGCCGGCCTCGACGTACAGCGCGAAGCTGTCGGTCGCGTCGAGCACGTGCTCGGAGTAGGTCTGCGACAGCGCGGCCAGGCGGTCCTGGATCTGCGCATAGCGGTCGCGATCGGCGCCCTTCAGCTCGGCGCCGGACAGCACGAAGTCGCGCATCGCGTTCGACAGCGCCTGGCGGCGCGGCGCGCTGAGCGCGGCGGCAGCCGGGCTGTTGGCGATCAGCTTGTACTTCGCGTACAGCCGCTCGTCGGCGCCCAGCCGCGTGTGGAATTCGGTGACGGCCGGCAGCTGCTCGTTGTAGGCGGCGCGCAGCTCGGGCGTGTCGGCGACGGCGGTCAGGTGGTGCACCGCGCCCCAGGCGCGGCCCAGGCGCTCGGTGGCGACGTCGAGCACCGCCGACATCGCGTCGTAGTCGGCCGGCACCGCGTCGCTGGTGACCTTCTCGAGCGCCTCCTCGGCCTCGGTCAGCAATTGCGCCATCGCCGGCGCGACGTGCCCGGCGCGGATCGCCGAGAAGTCGAGCAGTGCATCGGGAACCAACAGCGGATTGATCTCGTTCATTGTTCTCTCCCTTTCGAAATGACGCGTGTGAAGCTCAGCCCTGCGCGAACCGCTCCGCCGCTTCCAGCGTGTTGACCAGAAGCATCGCACGGGTCATGGGTCCGACGCCACCCGGCACCGGCGTGATCCAGCCGGCGACCTGCGAGACGCCGTCGAAATCCACGTCGCCGGCCAGCTTGCCGTCGTCCTTGCGGTTCATGCCCACGTCGATCACCACCGCGCCCGGCTTGACCATGTCGGCGGTGAGCACATTGCGCTTGCCGACCGCCGCGACGACGACATCGGCCTGGCGCGTGTGAAGGCCGATGTCGCGCGTCCCGCTGTGGCAGATGGTGACGGTCGCGTTGGCCTGCAAGAGCAGCAGGGCCATCGGCTTGCCGACGGTGTTGCTGCGCCCGATCACCACCGCATGCTTGCCGCGCAGGTCGATGCCGGTGGTGGCGATCAGCTTCATGCAGCCGTACGGCGTGCACGGCAGGAAGCCGGGACGGCCGACCATCAGCGCGCCGGCGCTCTGCACGTGGAAGCCGTCGACATCCTTCAGCGGCGAGATCGCCTCGATGACCCTCTGCGGGTCGATGTGCTTCGGCAGCGGCATCTGCACCAGGATGCCGTGGATGGCCGGATCGGCGTTCAGCGCGGCGATGCGGGCGAGCAGCTCGGCCTCGGCGAGAGAGGCGTCGTACTTCTCGAGCACCGAATGCACGCCGCTCGATTCGCAGTCGGCGACCTTGTGCTTCACGTAGACCTGCGACGCCGGGTCGTCGCCGACCAGGATCACCGCCAGGCCCGGCCGGCGGCCGCGGGCGGTGAGGGCGGCGGCGCGTTGCGCGACCTCGGTGCGAACCTGCCTGGCCAGGGCGTTGCCGTCGATGAGTTGTGCGGTCATCAAATTTCCTTCAGAAATGAAAGAGGCCGCTGAAGAAGCGGCCTCGCATGCGGGGTCAGGGTCCGGCGCCGGGCCGCCCCAAGCCGGACGGCGCCCCTTGGGGGCAGGAGCGAAGCGACTGGGGGGCTCAAGCTTTTGCTTGGGCGCCCAGCGCGATCTTCAGGAGATCGGCGACGGTGTTGGCGTTCAGCTTCTCCATGATGTTGGCGCGGTGCGCCTCGACCGTCTTGATGCTGATGCCCAGGTCGTCGGCGATCTGCTTGTTGAGCCGGCCGGCGACGATGCGCTCGAGCACCTGCGCCTCGCGGGTCGTCAGGCGCGACAGCAGCGCATCGCGGCTGGCGGCTTCCTGGTGGTGCGAGAACGCGCTGCGGGCCTGGTCGAGCATGCGCTCGACGAGGCCGAGCAGCTCTTCTTCCTTGAAGGGTTTCTCGATGAAGTCCATCGCGCCCTTCTTCATCGTCGTGACGGCCATCGGCACGTCGCCGTGGCCGGTGATGAAGACGACCGGCAGCGGCGACTTGCGCTCGAGCAGGCRGTCCTGCAGCTCCAGCCCGCTCATGCCGTCCATGCGGATGTCGGCGATCAGGCAGGCGACCTCGCGCGGATCGAAGCGCGACAGGAACGACTCCGACGAATCGAAGCACTTGACGCGGTAGTCCTTGCCCTCGAGCAGCCATTGCAGCGAGTCGCGCACGGCCTCGTCGTCGTCGACCACATAGACCGTGCCCTTTTTCGGAATCAAGCTCATCGAAGCAGTCTCATGGCAGCGCCGGCTCCAGGCCGGCAGATTTGGCGGTTTCCACAGGCAGCGTGAAGCTGAAGCGGCACCCGACGGCGAGGTCGCCATTGTAGAGGTTCTGTGCCCGGATACGGCCGCGGTGGCTCTCGATGATCGAGCGGCACAGGGACAACCCGATGCCCAGGCCTTCCGCCTTGGTCGAGAAGAAGGCCTCGTAGAGCCGGCCGATCACTTCCTCCTTCAGCCCGGGGCCGCTGTCGGTCACGCTGAACTCGATCACGCCGCCTTCCTCGGGCGTGTGGCGCGGCACCACGCGCAACTCGATGGTGCGGCGCGCCTGCGGCAGCCCGGCCGAGTCGATCGCCTCGGCGGCGTTCTTCAGCAGGTTCAGCACCACCTGCTCGATCAGGATCGGGTCGACCATCAGCGTCGGCAGCCGCTGCGCGACGTAGACGTGGATGGTCACGTTGCGCCGGCGCAGCTCGATGTTGGCGAGGTCCACCGCGTCGTCGACGATGGTCTGCGCGAGCGCGGGCTGGCGCTGCGGCTCGCTGCGCTTCACGAAGGCGCGGATGCGCCGGATGATCTGGCCGGCGCGCTCGGCCTGGCGGGCGGTCTTCTCGAGCGCTGCGATCAGGTCGTCCTTCTGGATCGCGTCGCCCTTCACGCGCGAGACCATGCCGTTGCAGTAGTTCGTGATCGCGGTCAGCGGCTGGTTCAGCTCGTGCGCGACCGACGAGGCCATTTCGCCCATCGTCACCAGCCGGCTCGTGACCTGCGCCTTCTCGGCCTGCTGCGCGGCCTGCGTCTCGGCGTTGCGGCGGCCGGTGATGTCGGTGGCGATCAGCATCTGCGCGAGCCGCCCGTCGGTCCACTGCAGGTAGCGCGCGCGCACGTCGAACCACTTCTGCAGCGGCTCGATGAAGACCTCGCGCGCGTCCGAGCCGACCTCGGTCAGCTCCTGCGTCGGCAGGCCGCCGAAGCTGTCGACCGAGTCGCCGTCGTCGCCGAACGCCGACAGCCCGCCGATCACCGGCAGGCCGGGGTCGCCGCCGGCCAGCAGCGCGTGGCCGCGCGCATCGGCGCCGAACCACAGGCGGTACGAGCGGTTCGCGAACAGCAGCTCGCCCTGCTGCACCGACAGCACCGACACCGCGGCGTCGAGCCCCTCGAGCACGGTGGTGAAGCGCTCGTGCGAGGCCGACAGCTGGTCGCGCACCCGCTTGGCCTCGGTGATGTTGGTCATCGAGGTCATCCAGCCGGTCTGCAGCCCCTTCGGGTCGATCAGCGGCGAGACGTACATGCGCGCGTCGAACTGCGATTCGTCCTTGCGCATCACCTTCACCTCGATGCCGCCGGCGGGGCTGCGGCCCTGCAGCTCCTGCTGCAGCAGGCGGTTGTTCTCCTCGATGCGCTCCGGCGGCCAGTGCGGGAAGGGCGGCACGCGGCCGATCAGCTCGGCGTCGCTGAAGCCGGTCATCGCGCAGAAGGCCGGGTTCACGTAGGTGATGCGGCCCTCCATGTCCATCGCGCGCATGCCGGTCAGCATCGAGTTTTCCATCGCGCGCCGGAAGTTGGTCTCCGACACCAGCGTGCTCTGGATCTGCAGCCGCCGGCGCATGTGGCGCCAGGT
Organism: Rhizobacter sp. P2_H3; assembly: GCF_056403355.1. NCBI lineage: Bacteria > Pseudomonadati > Pseudomonadota > Betaproteobacteria > Burkholderiales > Sphaerotilaceae > Rhizobacter > Rhizobacter sp. P2_H3. Next base: position 5,041 of record NZ_JBFUFQ010000161.1, read on the forward strand.
GCCGAGCAGCATCCACACCGTCAGCACCGACAGCGCGGCGACCATCCAGAACAGCGTGTTGCTGATCAGGCCGATCGAGGTGCGGTAGCCCATGCCGCGCAGCACCAGGCCGTTGCCGGCCGGCGCGAGCGGCACGTCGTGCACGATGGTGGTGGCCGAGCGCCGGCTCTGCTGGCCGGGCATCGGCGTCACGGTGCTCGCGAGCACGCGGTCCTGGCTGTCGACCAGCGCCACCGCGTGCCGCGTCGACACCTCGGCCGGGATGAAGTAGCGCATCAGCGACTCGATCGAGTACTCGGCGATCAGCGTGCCCGAGAACGCGCTGCGGTCGAGCAGCGGCACCTGCACCTGGAACACCGCGGTGCCGTACAGGTCGGTGAACGGGCGCGAGTACACCGGCTGGCGCAGGTCGCGCGCCGCGCTGAACGCGGCCTCGGGCTCGGTCTTCGCGCCTTCCTTGGGCACCGAGGTGCTGCTTTCCTCGCCGCCGAAGCCGCTCTCGGGGTGGAAGCCGGTGGCGGCGTAGCCGGCGCGGCGGCTGCGGTTGGCGCCGACCCAGATCAGGTTCGTGATCTCCGGGCGCTCGCGCGTGAAGCTCGCGGCCTGGCCGAGGAACTCGTCCTGGTCGATGGTGCGGGTGGCGATCTCGCGCGCGATGCGCACCAGCTGCTCCTGGTTCTCGATCAGCCGCAGCCGGATCTGCTGCTGCGCGATCTCGGTGTCGCGCTTGACCGATTCCTGCTCGCGCTCGAATTCCTCGTTGCGCAGGTACCAGAAGGCCAGGATGATCGCCGCCAGGAACAGCAGCACCGACACCAGCGGGCCGAGCGTCGCGAAGCGGTCCTGTCGGGCGAGCGACTGGCGCCGCCACCACAGGCCGAAGAGTCTCTGGGCCGCGCTCGGGGGAGGGGTACTGCGCGGAGGCAGGTGGTTCAACGGCTGCATGGACCGATTATCGAGGGGCGGGCTGCAGTCAACCGGTCCGGGCGTACCTGGGGACGATGCGGCAGCGCTGTCGGATGCCCGTAAATCCCACAATACGAAACGAGATCGCGCAATTTGGAAAGCCTTTGGAGTTGTGCGACACTCCCGCCGCCTGAAAAAGTTCAACTTGACGGAGACATGCATGGCAGCAAACCCGGAGTCATTCCTCGGTGCAGCGGCGAACGACGCCGATTCGCAGGAAACCCGCGAATGGCTGGACGCCCTGTCGGCGGTGATCGGTGCGGAAGGCGGTGAACGCGCGCACTTCCTGCTCGAACAGCTGATCGACCACGCCCGGCAGGCCGGCATCGACGTGCCGTTCTCGGCGAACACGGCCTACGTCAACACGATCCCGGTCGACCAGGAGGAGCATTCCCCCGGCAACGTCGACATCGAGGAGCGCCTGCGCGCCTACATGCGCTGGAACGCGATGGCGATGGTGGTGAAGGCGAACCGCCTGCACCCGGCCGACGGCGGCGACCTGGGCGGCCACATCTCGTCGTTCGCGTCGCTCGCGACGATGTTCGGCACCGGCTTCAACCACTTCTGGCACGCCGAGAGCGAAGGCCATGGCGGCGACCTGCTGTACATCCAGGGCCACTCGTCGCCCGGCGTCTACGCCCGCGCCTACATGGAAGGCCGGCTGACCGAGGAGCAGCTGCTGAACTTCCGCCAGGAGGTCGACGGCAAGGGCATCTCGAGCTACCCGCACCCGAAGCTGATGCCCGAGTTCTGGCAGTTCCCGACCGTCTCGATGGGCCTGGGCCCGCTGATGGCGATCTACCAGGCGCGTTTCCTGAAATACCTGCACGCCCGCGGCATCGCGAACACCGAGAACCGCAAGGTGTGGGTGTTCTGCGGCGACGGCGAGATGGACGAACCCGAATCGCTGGGCGCGATCGGCCTGGCCGCGCGCGAGAAGCTCGACAACCTGATCTTCGTCGTCAACTGCAACCTGCAGCGCCTGGACGGCCCGGTGCGCGGCAACGGCAAGATCATCCAGGAGCTCGAAGGCGAGTTCCGCGGTGCCGGCTGGAACGTCATCAAGCTGCTGTGGGGCAGCTACTGGGATCCGCTGCTCGCCAAGGACAAGGACGGCATCCTGCGCAAGGTGATGATGGACACCGTCGACGGCGACTACCAGGCCTTCAAGGCGAACGACGGCGCCTTCGTGCGCAAGAACTTCTTCGGCCGCCATCCGAAGATGCTGGAGATGGTCGCGAAGATGAGCGACGACGAGGTCTGGCGCCTGCAGCGCGGCGGCCACGACCCGCACAAGGTGTACGCCGCCTACGACCGTGCGACCAAGCACAAGGGCCAGCCGACGGTGATGCTGATCAAGACCGTCAAGGGCTTCGGCATGGGCAAGATCGGCGAAGGCAAGAACACCGCCCACCAGACCAAGAAGCTGGTCGACGAGGATGTGCGCGCCTTCCGCGACCGCTTCAACATCCCGATTCCCGACGACAAGCTGGCCGACATCCCGTTCTACAAGCCGGCCGACGACACGCCGGAGATGCAGTACCTGCATGCCCGCCGCAAGGCGCTGGGCGGCTACCTGCCGCACCGCCGCACCAAGGCCGACGAACAGCTGAAGGTGCCTGATCTCGAGACCTTCAAGGCCGTGCTCGAGCCGACCGCCGAGGGCCGCGAGATCTCGACGACGCAGGCCTACGTGCGCTTCCTGACGCAGCTGCTGCGCGACAAGGAGCTCGGCCCGCGCGCGGTGCCGATCCTGGTCGACGAGGCGCGCACCTTCGGCATGGAAGGCCTGTTCCGCCAGATCGGCATCTACAACCCCGCGGGGCAGCAGTACACGCCGGTCGACAAGGACCAGGTGATGTACTACCGCGAGGACAAGGCCGGCCAGATCCTGCAGGAAGGCATCAACGAGGCCGGCGGCATGAGCAGCTGGATCGCCGCGGCCACGTCGTACTCGACGAACAACCGCGTGATGGTGCCGTTCTACGTGTACTACTCGATGTTCGGCTTCCAGCGCATCGGCGACCTGGCCTGGGCGGCGGGCGACATGCAGGCGCGCGGCTTCCTGCTGGGCGGCACCTCGGGGCGCACCACGCTGAACGGCGAAGGCCTGCAGCATGAAGACGGCCACAGCCACATCCTGGCCGGCACGATCCCGAACTGCATCAGCTACGACCCGACCTTCGCGCACGAGGTCGGCGTGATCCTGCACCATGGCCTGAAGCGCATGGTCGAGCAGCAGGACAACGTCTACTTCTACCTGACCCTGCTCAACGAGAACTACCCGATGCCGGGCCTGAAGGCCGGCACCGAGGAGCAGATCATCAAGGGCATGTACCTGCTCGAAGAGGGCGCGAAGAAGACGCCGCGCGTCAACCTGCTCGGTTCGGGCACGATCCTGCGCGAGTCGATGGCCGCGAAGGAGCTGCTGGCCAAGGAGTGGGGCGTGTCGGCGAACGTCTGGAGCTGCCCGAGCTTCAACGAGCTGGCGCGCGACGGCCAGGACTGCGAGCGCTGGAACCTGCTGCACCCGACCGAGAAGGCCCGCGTGCCGTTCGTTTCGCAGCAGCTCGACAAGTACGCCGGTCCGGTGATCGCATCGACCGACTACATGAAGAACTACGCCGACCAGATCCGCGCCTTCATCCCGAAGGGCCGCAGCTACAAGGTGCTGGGCACCGACGGTTTCGGCCGCAGCGATTTCCGCAGCAAGCTGCGCGAGCACTTCGAGGTGAACCGGCACTACATCGTCGTCGCGGCGCTGAAGGCGCTGGCCGATGAAGGGACGCTGCCGGCCGAGAAGGTGGCCGAGGCCATCAAGAAGTACGGCATCAACGCTGACAAGATCAACCCGCTGTACGCCTGAACGGCTACGCCACAAGAACACGCCGGAGACCCAGCATGGCATTGGTGGAAGTGAAAGTCCCCGACATCGGCGACTTCAAGGACGTCGAGATCATCGAACTGCTCGTGAAGCCGGGCGACACGGTGAAGGCCGAGCAGTCGCTCGTCACGGTGGAGAGCGAYAAGGCCTCGATGGAGATCCCGTCGTCGCACGCGGGTGTCGTGAAGGAGCTGAAGGTCAAGCTCGGCGACAAGATCAACGAGGGCAGCCTGCTGCTGGTGATCGAGGCGGCGGGAGCATCCCCCGCTGCGGCCGCGCCCACGCCCGCTGCGGCCGCGCCCACTCCCGTTCGGGCTGAGCCTGTCGAAGCCCCTGCGCAACCTGCGAGCAGCACTTCGACAAGCTCAGTGCGAACGGAAGTGGTCGACGTGGTGATCCCCGATATCGGCGACTTCGACGAGGTCGCGGTGATCGAGGTCTTCATCAAGCCGGGCGATGCGGTCAAGGTCGAGCAGTCGCTGATCACGGTCGAGAGCGACAAGGCGTCGATGGAGATCCCGTCGTCGCACGCCGGCGTCGTGAAGGACCTGAAGGTGAAGGTCGGCGACAAGGTCAGGAAGGGTTCGCTGATCGCGACGGTGCAGGCTGCTGCCGGCAGCGCACCCGCACCCGTTCGGGCTGAGCCTGTCGAAGCCCCTGCGCAACCCGCGAGCAACCCTTCGACAAGCTCAGGGCGAACGGATGCGGGTGCGGTGCGAACGGATACTCCCGCAGTGCCCGCCCACGAGCCCTCGGTCCTGAAAACCGACCTCCCGCACGCCTCCCCCAGCATCCGCAAGTTCGCCCGCGAACTCGGCGTGCCGCTGGAAGAAGTGAAGGGCAGCGGACCCAAGGGCCGCATCACGCAGGACGACGTTCAGGCCTTCGTGAAGACCGTGATGGCCGGTGGCCAGCAGACCAAGGCGCAGGCTGCGAAGGCCCCGGCCGGTGGTGCTGCGGCCGCAAGCGGGGCCGGCTTCCCCGGCCTGCTGCCGTGGCCGCAGGTCGACTTCACCAAATTCGGCCCGGTCGAGCGCAAGGACCTGTCGCGCATCAAGAAGATCAGCGGCGCCAACCTGCACCGCAACTGGGTGATGATCCCGCACGTCACCAACCATGACGATGCCGACATCACCGAGCTCGAAGCCTTCCGCGTGCAGCTGAACAAGGAGAACGAGAAGTCGGGCGTCAAGGTCACGATGCTCGCCTTCCTGATCAAGGCCTGTGTTGCGGCGCTGAAGAAGTTCCCCGAGTTCAACGCCTCGCTCGACGGCGAGCAGCTGGTGCTGAAGCAGTACTTCCACATCGGCTTCGCGGCCGACACGCCGAACGGGCTGATGGTTCCGGTGATCCGGGATGCCGACAAGAAGGGCATCCTGCAGATCAGCAAGGAGATGAACGAACTCGCCGGCAAGGCGCGCGAGGGCAAGCTGGCGCCGGCCGAGATGACCGGCGGCTGCTTCTCGATCAGCTCGCTGGGCGGCATCGGCGGCACCTACTTCACGCCGATCATCAACGCGCCGGAGGTCTCGATCCTCGGCGTGTGCAAGTCGGCGACGCGCCCGGTGTGGGACGGCAAGGCCTTCCAGCCGCGCCTGATCCTGCCGCTGAGCCTGAGCTGGGACCACCGGGTGATCGACGGCGCCTCGGCGGCGCGCTTCAACACCTACCTCGCGCAGATCCTGGCCGACTTCCGCCGCGTCCTGCTCTGAGCGGACCCACCCCATGACGACCGTGGTGGTGGTCCGCAAGGGAACCCAGGTGGCGCTCGCGTCCGACAGCCTCGTGACCTTCGGGGACACGCGGCTGGCGCATGGGTATGAAGAGAACGAGAAGCTGTTTCGCGTCGGCGATTCGTGGGTCGGCATGGCCGGCACCACCGCGCACTTCCCGGTGCTGCGGCGGGTGCTGAACAGCCTGCCGCCCGACGACCTGAAGCTGCAGTCGCGCGACGAGGTGTTCGACACCTTCCTGAAGGTGCACCCGAAGCTGAAGGAGACCTTCTTCCTGAACCCGAAGGAAGAAGATGCCGACCCGTACGAGAGCTCGCAGTTCACGGCGCTGATCGCGAATGCGACCGGCATCTACGGCGTGTATTCGTACCGCGAGGTGTTCGAGTTCGATCGCTTCTGGGCGATCGGCTCGGGCCGTGCGTTTGCGCTGGGCGCGATGTACGGCGCTTACGGCGGCAAGCTGACCGCGCGCGAGATCGCCGAGCTGGGCGTGCGCGCCGGCTGCGAATTCGACAAGAACTCGGCCGGGCCCATCAAGGCCCACACGATCAAACTGAAGGCGAAAGACTGAGCATGGCACTGATCGACATCAAGGTCCCGGACATCGGCGACTTCAAGGACGTGGCCATCATCGAGCTGCTGGTCAAGCCCGGCGACACGGTGAAGGCGGAGCAGTCGCTGATCACGGTCGAGAGCGACAAGGCCTCGATGGAGATCCCGTCGTCGCATGCCGGCGTCGTGAAGGACGTCAAGGTGAAGGTGGGCGACGTGGTGAACCAGGGGTCGGTGATCCTGGCGCTGGAGGCCGCAGGTGCGGCCGCACCGGCTGCCGCCGCGACGCCTGCACCCGCTGCTGCGACGCCTGCTGCCGCGCCGTCCCCCGCAGCAGCCACACCGGCGCCGCAGGCCTCCAGTTTTTCCGGCACTGTCGACCTCGAATGCGACATGCTGGTGCTCGGCGCCGGCCCGGGCGGCTACTCGGCCGCGTTCCGCGCCGCCGACCTCGGCCTGAAGACGGTGATGATCGAGCGCTTCGCCACGCTCGGTGGCGTGTGCCTGAACGTCGGCTGCATTCCGTCAAAGGCGCTGCTGCACGTTGCGTCGGTGATGGACGAGGTCAAGCACTTCGATGCGCTGGGCATCGGCTTCCAGGCCCCGAGCGTGGATCTCGGCAAGCTGCTCAAGCACAAGGAAAAGGTGGTCGGCAAGCTGACCAACGGCCTGACCGCGATGGCCAAGATGCGCAAGGTGACGGTGGTGCAGGGCACGGCCGAGTTCGCCGATCCGCACCACATCACCGTGGCCTTGGCCAAGGGCGGCACGCAGACCATCCGTTTCAAGCGCGCGATCATCGCGGCCGGCTCCGAGGCGGTGAAGCTGCCGTTCCTGCCGAAGGACGATCCGCGCGTCGTCACCTCGACCGGCGCGCTCGAGTTGCGCCAGAACCCGAAGCGCATGCTGATCGTCGGCGGCGGCATCATCGGGCTGGAGATGGGCACGGTGTATTCGTCGCTCGGTGCGCGGCTCGACGTGGTCGAGATGCTGGACGGCCTGATGCAGGGTGCCGACCGCGACCTCGTGAAGGTGTGGCAGAAGATGAACGCGCCGCGCTTCGACAACATCATGCTGAAGACGAAGACCGTCGGCGCCGAGGCGACGAAGGACGGCATCCTGGTGCGTTTCGAGGGCGAGGGCGCGCCGAAGGAGCCGCAGCTGTACGACCTGGTGCTGCAGGCGGTGGGCCGTGTGCCCAACGGCAAGCGCATCGGTGCCGAGAAGGCTGGCGTGGTCGTCGGCGAGCGCGGGTTCATTCCGGTCGACGTGCAGATGCGCACCAACGTGCCGCACATCTTCGCGATCGGCGACATCGTCGGCCAGCCGATGCTGGCGCACAAGGCGACGCATGAAGGGCATGTGGCGGCGGAAGTCGCGGCCGGCGAGCAGCTGGGCGATGAGCACCTGGCCAAGGCCGAGTTCATTGCGCGCGTGATCCCGAGCGTGGCCTACACCGATCCGGAAGTGGCCTGGGTGGGCGTGACCGAGGACGAGGCGAAGGCCAAGGGGCTGAAGGTGAAGAAGGGCCTGTTCCCGTGGAACGCGTCGGGCCGCGCGATCGCGAACACCCGCGACGAGGGCTTCACGAAGCTGCTGTTCGACGAGACGACGCATGCCATCGTCGGCGGCGGCATCGTCGGCACGCATGCGGGCGACATGATCGGCGAGATCGCGCTGGCGATCGAGATGGGGGCGGATGCGGTGGACATCGGTCGCACGATCCATCCGCACCCGACGCTTGGCGAGACCATCGGGTTGGCGGCGGAGGCCTTCGAAGGGGCTTGTACGGATCTGCCGCCGGTGAAGCGGTAGTTCGGTCTGCGTCTGCGCGGCAAAGGCGCGGGTGGGTAGGCTGTGGCTCGCCGGCCGGGTCGGTCATCGCCCCTGGCGGGGCGATGACTCCCCTCCGCTGGCTGGTTTCATGGCCC
>NZ_JBFUFQ010000162.1:0-13022 GCF_056403355.1 Rhizobacter sp. P2_H3
GCCGGCCCCTGTGCCGCCGCCGCCGGCTCCGGTGGCAGCGACCCCTGTGCCCGCACCCGCGCCGGTGATCGAGACCCCGGCCTCGGCGCCCGCCGACGTGCCGCCGGTCGCTGCCGCGTCGGCGCCTGACGTGGTGGCCAGTGCGCCGGTCGTGGCCGTCGCGCCGCCGAAGCCTGCGCCGGCCCCGATGCCCGCTCCGGCGCCCGAGCCGAGCTTCCTGTCGTCGCTGCTCGACGACAACCTGCCGGCCCTGCTCGGCGGCATCGCCGTGCTGCTGCTCGGCGGTTTCGCGGCGTGGCGCTTCAGCAAGCGCGCCAAGCGCGACAGCGGTGAAACCTCGTTCCTCGAGAGTCGCCTTCAACCGGATTCTTTCTTCGGGGCCAGCGGCGGTCAGCGCATCGACACGCGTGACGCCGGCGGGGCATCGTCGTCGATGAGCTACTCGCTGAGCCAGCTCGATGCCATCGGCGACGTTGATCCAGTGGCCGAGGCCGATGTCTACCTGGCCTATGGCCGCGACCTGCAGGCCGAGGAAATCCTCAAGGAAGYCATGCGCGCGAGCCCCGAGCGCCTGGCGATCCGCACCAAGCTGCTCGAGGTCTACGCCAAGCGCCGCGACACCAAGGGCTTCGAGCTGCTGGCCACCCAGCTGTTCGGCCTGACCGGCGGCCAGGGCGAGGACTGGGCCAAGGCGCAGGAGATCGGCCAGCAGATCGATCCGGAGAACCCGATGTACCGCCCGGGCGGTGGACCGGCCACCGGCGGTGGCGAAGCGCGTCCGTCGGCCGAGCTGCTGGGTGCGAGCACGATGCCGCAATCGGTGCTGCCGTCGCCGTCCGAGTTCGGCACCAGCGGTTCGCACGGCAGCGGTTTCGACAGCACCGGCGCCGGCATGGACCTCGACCTCGACCTGGCCCTGCCGAGCGGCTCGGCGGTGTCGGCACCGCACCTGCCGGAAGAGACCCAGCCGCTGCCGACCGGCGAGGTCGGCCACTCGCTGGACGACATGAGCTTCGACCTGCCGCTGGATCCGCCGCCCCCGCCGCCTCGCGCCGCGCCGGCCCCGGCCCGCAGCGCACCGGCCAGCGCGCCGATGGACTTCGACCTGTCCAGCATCTCGCTGGACCTGGGCGATTCGACGATCCCGGCGCCGGCCGCCCCGCGCTCCGCCGCGGCAGCACCGGCCTCGAGCAACGAGTTCGGTGACATCGACCTGGGCGACGCCCCGGACGACGGCTCCGACCCGATCGCGCGCAAGCTCGAACTGGCTGAAGAGTTCCGCCAGATCGGTGACATGGAAGGCGCCCGCGACCTGCTGCAGGAAGTGATCGCCAAGGCGAGCGGCGCGACCAAGACGCGCGCCCAGGCCATGCTCTCCGACCTCGGGTGAACGAAGGAACGTGACCCAAGAGAAGCTGGCCCTCGGTATCAGCTACCAGGGCCAGGCCTACCGCGGCTGGCAGAGCCAGCCGGGCGGGCAGACGATCCAGGACCATCTCGAACGGGCGTTGTCGCAATTCGCGGCCACGCCCGTTCGCACGATGTGTGCCGGCCGCACCGATGCCGGCGTGCATGCGCTGAACCAGGTCGTGCACCTGCACGCACCGGTGGCGCGCGAAACCGAATCGTGGATGCGCGGCACCAACCGCTTCCTGCCGCTCGACATCGCGGTGCAGTGGTGCCGGCCCGTGCCCGACGACTTCCATGCCCGCAACAGCGCACAGGGCCGCCGCTACGCCTACCTGCTGCTCGAGTCGCGCGTGCGGGCGGCGATCGAGTCCGGCGCGGCCGGGTGGGTGTTCCGCCCGCTCGATGGCGATGCGATGCGCGAGGCGGCCGCCGTGCTGATCGGCGAACACGACTTCAGCGCGTTCCGCGCCGCCGAATGCCAATCGCCGACGCCGGTGAAGACGCTGCGCGAGATCCGCATCCGGCGCTTCGGCGCGTACTGGCGCTTCGATTTCGACGGCAATGCCTTCCTGCACCACATGGTGCGCAACATCATGGGCTGCCTGGTGGCGATCGGCGCCGGGCAGCGCGCGCCGGGCTGGATGGGCGAGGTGCTGGCCTCGCGCAGCCGCAGCGTGGCGGCGCCGACCTTTGCCCCCGACGGGCTGTACTTCGTCGGGCCGTACTACGATGCGCGCTTCGACATCCCCCTGCACACGCCGCCGATGGACTGGCTCCCCGGTGGCGCGAGCATCGAAGCATGAGCGTGCGCACCCGAATCAAGATCTGCGGCCTGACACGCGAGGCCGACGTCGACGCGGCCGTCGCGGCCGGCGCCGATGCGATCGGCTTCGTGCTGTACGAGCGCAGCCCGCGGCATGTGAGCGTCGAGCGCGCGGCCGAGCTGGCGCAGCGCCTGCCGCCGTTCGTCACGCCAGTGGTGCTGTGTGTCAATGCCGCGCCGTCGCTGATCGAGCGCGCGAGCGCCGCGATCCCGAACCTGCTGCTGCAATTCCACGGCGACGAGACGCCGGCCGACTGCGCCGCCGCCGGCCGCCCGTTCCTGCGGGCCGCACGCATGGCGGGGGATTTCGATTTGCTAGACTTCGCCGCTCAGTACCCGCACGCCCAGGGGCTGCTGCTCGACGCTCATGTCGACGGGTATGGTGGAGGCGGAAAGGTCTTCGATTGGTCACTCATTCCTCGAAACGTGCGCTCTCCAGTCGTTTTGTCTGGTGGGTTGCATGCCGGAAATGTGATCGAAGGAATTCTTCGGGTGCGGCCCTGGGCCGTTGACGTGAGTTCCGGCGTTGAAAGTGCCAAGGGCATCAAGGATGCCTGGGCCATCCGCCGTTTTTGCGATGCCGTGCGCGAAGCTGACGCACGCATCGCGAGCACCCCCACCTGAAGCGAGTCAATCCATGTCGAAATACCAGCAGCCCGATGCCAGCGGGCATTTCGGGCCTTATGGCGGCACCTTCGTCGCCGAGACCCTGATCCACGCGCTCGACGAACTGAAAGCGGCCTATGCCGCGGCGCAGCGCGACCCGGCCTTCCAGGCCGAATACGAGAGCGAACTGAAGCATTTCGTGGGCCGGCCGAGCCCGGTCTACCACGCCGCGCGCATGAGCCGCGAACTGGGCGGCGCGCAGATCTACCTGAAGCGCGAGGACCTCAACCACACCGGCGCGCACAAGATCAACAACACGATCGGCCAGGCGCTGCTCGCGCGCCGCATGGGCAAGCCGCGCGTGATCGCCGAGACCGGTGCCGGCCAGCACGGCGTGGCCACCGCCACGATCTGCGCGCGCTACGGCATGGAGTGCGTCGTCTACATGGGCAGCGAGGACGTGAAGCGCCAGTCGCCCAACGTCTACCGCATGAAGCTGCTCGGCGCGACCGTCGTGCCGGTGGAGAGCGGCTCCAAGACGCTGAAGGACGCGCTGAACGAGGCGCTGCGCGACTGGGTCACCAACGTCGAGAACACCTTCTACATCATCGGCACGGTGGCTGGCCCGCACCCGTACCCGGCGATGGTGCGCGACTTCCAGCGCGTGATCGGCGACGAGTGCCTGGTGCAGATGCCCGAGCTCGCCGGTCGCCAGCCCGATGCGGTGATCGCCAGCGTGGGCGGCGGCAGCAACGCGATGGGGATCTTCTATCCGTACATCGAGCATGCCGGCACGCGGCTGATCGGCGTCGAGGCGGCAGGGCAGGGGCTGGACACCGGCAAGCATGCCGCGAGCCTCAGCGCCGGTTCGCCCGGCGTGCTGCACGGCAACCGCACCTACCTGCTGCAGGACGAGAACGGCCAGATCATCGAGACGCACTCGATCTCCGCCGGGCTCGACTACCCGGGCGTCGGCCCGGAGCATGCCTACCTGAAGGACACCGGCCGCGCCGAGTACGTCGGCATCACCGACGACGAGGCGCTGAAGGCCTTCCACTACCTGTGCCGCACCGAGGGCATCATCCCGGCGCTGGAGTCGTCGCATGCGGTCGCGCACGCGATGAAGCTCGCGCCGACGATGCGCCCCGACCAGCACCTGCTCGTCAACCTGTCCGGCCGCGGCGACAAGGACATCGGCACCGTCGCCGACCTGTCGGGCGAGAAGGTGCATGCCCAGCCCTCGGAAGCGGGCCAGACCGTGAAGGGGGCGCAATGAGCCGCATCGCCACCCGCTTCAATGCGCTGAAGAAGGAAGGCCGCAAGGCGCTGATCCCGTACATCACGGCCGGCGACCCGTACCCGGATGCCACCGTCGAGCTGATGCTCGCGATGGCCGAGGCCGGTGCCGACGTGATCGAGCTCGGCGTGCCGTTCTCCGATCCGATGGCCGACGGCCCGGTGATCCAGAAGGCGGCCGAGCGGGCGCTCGCGAAGAAGATCGGCATGGTGCAGGTGCTCGACTACGTGCGCGGCTTCCGGGCCCGCAACACGACGACGCCGCTGGTGCTGATGGGGTACGCCAACCCGATCGAGCGCTATGACCAGCTGCATGGGGCCGGTGCCGATGAGAGCGCGTTCGTGCGCGACGCCGCCGCGGCCGGCGTCGACGGCGTCCTGGTCGTCGACTACCCGCCCGAGGAATGCGAGGCCTTCGCCGCCCGGCTGAAGGCGAAGCAGCTCGACCCGATCTTCCTGCTCGCGCCCACCTCCACCGAACAGCGCATGAAGGATGTGGGCCGCATCGCGAGCGGCTACGTCTACTACGTGTCGCTGAAGGGCGTGACCGGCGCCGGCCACCTCGACACCGACGCGGTGGCCCGGATGGTGCCGCGGATCCAGGCCCATGTGCAGGTGCCGGTGGGTGTAGGCTTCGGCATCCGCGACGCACAGACGGCCATCGCGGTCGCCAGGGTGTCGGATGCGGTCGTCATCGGATCCCGCATCGTGCAATTGCTTGAAACCCAGACGCGCGACAATGTCGTCCCCGCGGCCGCGGCGTTCATCGCCGAGATCCGCGCCGCCCTCGATACCCTGAAAGGAGCTCCCGCATGAGTTGGCTCGAGAAACTGCTTCCGCCGAAGATGCAGCAGACGGACCCGAGCGAGCGCCGCACGGTGCCCGAAGGCCTGTGGATCAAGTGCCCGTCGTGCGACACCGTGCTCTACAAGAGCGACCTCGAGCAGAACATCAACGTCTGCCCGAAGTGCAGCCACCACCACCGCATCCGCGCCCGCGCGCGGCTCGATGCCTTCCTCGACGGCGAAGGCCGCTACGAGATCGGCCAGGAGGTGCTGCCGGTCGACGCGCTGAAGTTCAAGGACAGCAAGCGCTACCCGGAGCGGCTGAAGGAATCGCTCGAGAGCACCGGCGAGACCGATGCGCTGGTGGTGATGGGCGGTGCGGTGCTCAGCATCCCGCTGGTGGCCGCCTGCTTCGAGTTCGACTTCATGGGCGGCTCGATGGGCTCGGTGGTCGGCGAGCGCTTCGTGCGCGGCGTCGAGGCCGCGGTCGAGCAGAAGGTGCCGTTCGTCAGCTTCGCGGCCACCGGTGGCGCGCGCATGCAGGAAGGGCTGCTGAGCCTGATGCAGATGGCCAAGACCAATGCGGCGCTGACGCTGCTGGCCAAGGCGAAGCTGCCCTACATCAGCGTGCTGACCGACCCGACGATGGGCGGCGTCTCGGCGAGCTTCGCGTTCGTCGGCGACATCGTGTTCGCCGAGCCGAAGGCGCTGATCGGCTTCGCCGGCCCGCGCGTGATCGAGAACACCGTGCGCGAGAAGCTGCCCGAGGGTTTCCAGCGCGCCGAGTTCCTCGTCAAGACCGGCGCGATCGACGGCATCATCGACCGGCGCGAACTGCGCACGACGATCGCCCGCTCGCTCGCGATGCTGCAACGGCAAAGCGCCGACGCCGTGGCCTGAGCCGGCCCGGCTCCCTGCGCAAGGCGGCCTCGGCCGCCTTTCCTTCTTCTGAGACCGTCATGCCCACACCGACCACCCTCGCCGAATGGCTCGCCCACTGCGAGCAGCTGCACCCCAAGGACATCGACATGGGGCTGGAGCGCAGCCTGCTGCTGAAGCAGCGCCTGGGCATCGCCTTCCAGGTGCCGGTGATCACGGTGGCGGGCACCAACGGCAAGGGCTCKACCTGCGCGATGCTCGAATCCATCGGGCTGCAGGCCGGCTACCGCGTCGGGCTCTACATCAAGCCGCATTTCGTGCACTTCGAGGAGCGCTGCCGCGTGAACGGCCGCAGCGTCGACGCGGCCGAGCTGATCCCGCACTTCGAGGCGGTCGAGGAGGCGCGCGCCGGCATGCCGCTGACCTACTTCGAGTTCACGACGATGGCGATCCTGCGGCTGCTCGCGAGCGCGCCGCTCGACATGGTGATCCTCGAGGTCGGGCTCGGCGGCCGGCTCGACACCATCAATGCGATCGATGCCGATTGCGCGGTGATCACCAGCATCGACATCGACCACACCGCCTACCTCGGCACCGATCGCGAATCGATCGGCCGCGAGAAGGCCGGCATCATGCGTGCCGGCAAGCCGGTGGTGGTGGGCGACCCGATGGTGCCGGCCAGCATCGTCGCGCATGCGGCCGAGGTGGGCGCCGAGCTGCGGCTGCTCGGCCGCGATTTCAACTACGCCGGCGACAAGCAGCAGTGGGGCTGGGGCGGGCGCGACAAGCGCTTCAGCGGGCTCGCCTACCCGGCGCTGCGCGGCGCCAACCAGCTGCTGAACGCATCGGCCGCGCTGGCCGCCTTCGAGGCCTTGCGCGATCGGCTGCCGATCACCGCACAGGCGGTGCGCAACGGCTTCGCATCGGTCGAGCTGACCGGCCGCTTCCAGATCGTGCCGGGCCAGCCGACGCTGGTGCTGGACGTCGCGCACAACCCGCACGCGGTCGGCGCGCTGGCCGAGAACCTCGACCAGATGGGCTTCTTCCCGCGCACCCACGTGGTGTTCGGCGCGATGGCCGACAAGGACCTCGAAGCGATCCTGCGCCGCATGGCGCCGCTGGTCGATGCGTGGCATTTCACCGACCTGCCGATCGCGCGCGCGGCCGGCGCCGCCGAGCTGCAGCAGCTGCACGAACGCCTGGCGCTGAAAGGCCCGGGCCCGGTCGCTACATTCCGTCACGCGAGCCCGGACGACGCACTGCGTGCGGCCATCGAGGCGGCGGACCCCGCTGATAGAATCGTGGTCTTCGGCTCGTTCTTCACCGTGGGCGGCGTGCTGAAGGACGGCGTCCCCCGTCTTTCTGCCAAGCACTTGAGCTGATCGCTCTCTTGCTCACCTGGAATCAGCTCTTCATGGGTCTGCTGTCCTTCCTGAAGCGCACGCCGGGCAACACGCCCAACAGCGCAACGCCCGCCAAATCCAAGGCGAAGGCGCCCCCGGTGGCCGAATCCCCCGACTCCGTCGCACAGGCCCGCACGCGCGCGCGCCAGCGGCTCATCGGCGCCGCCGTGCTGGTGATCGCCGGCGTGATCGGCTTCCCGCTGTTGTTCGAGACCCAGCCGCGTCCGTTGCCGGTGGACACGCCGGTCGAGCTGCGGCGCGACACCCCGGCCGCGCCCGCCACGACGCCGGCCCCGGCCGCCACCAACGCACGGGCGGCCGATGCGAAACCGGCACCGCTGCCGCCGAGCGTGATCACCGAGAACGTGGCCGATGCAGGCCGCGAGCCGTCGGCCTCGGCGCCGGCCGCTGCGGTCCCGCCACCGGCCGTGGCGGCGGTCACGCCGAAGCCGGCGCCCGTGCCGGCCCCCGCACCGGTCGAACGCAAGCCTGCCGAAAAACCCGCTGAAAAGCCGGCCGACAAGCCTGCCGACAAGCCCGCTGCCAAGCCCAACGACAGCGCCCGCGCGCAGGCCCTGCTCGACGGCAAGCCCGCCACGCCCGAGGCGGCCGGCCGCTTCGTCGTGCAGGTCGGTGCGTTCGCCGAGGTCAACGCCGCCCGCGAGGCCCGCCACAAGGTCGAGAAGCTCGGCCTGAAGACCTACACGCAGGTCGTCGAGACCTCGGCGGGCAACCGCATCCGCGTGCGGGTCGGCCCGTTCGCATCGCGCGACGAGGCCGACAAGGCTGCCGCGAAGATCAAGACCRCCGGCCTGCCGTCGGCCATCCTGACGCTGTGACGGCGCACGATGGGCTGGGTCGATGGGGTCTTTCTCGGCATCCTGGGTCTCTCCGTCCTGGTGGGGCTCGTGCGCGGCCTGGTGTTCGAGCTGCTGTCGCTGGTCGGCTGGTTTGCGGCCTGGTTCGCCGCGCAGTGGCTGACGCCGATGGTCGCGCCGCACATCCCGGTCGGCCGCATCGGCTCCGGCATCAACCATGCGGCGGCATTCGCGCTCACCTTCGTCGCGGCGCTGATCGTCTGGGGCATCCTGGCGCGGCTGCTGCGCTTCCTGATCCACGTGACGCCGCTGAGCCTCATCGACCGCCTGCTGGGTGGCTTCTTCGGCCTGCTGCGCGGCGTGGTCGTGCTGCTGGCCATCGGGCTGGTGGTCGGCATGACGCCGATGGTGACTTCACCGGCCTGGACAAGCTCGGTGGGCGCGCCGTGGCTCAATGCCACCCTGGCGGCCTTGAAGCCCGTGCTTCCGCCTCAACTCTCTTCCCACCTGCCCGCATGACGCGGGCCGGTTGAACAAGCAAGGACTCTCCCATGTGCGGCATCGTTGGCGTGATCTCGAAAACGCCGGTCAACCAGCTGATCTACGACGCGCTGCTGCTGCTGCAGCACCGCGGCCAGGATGCCGCCGGCATCGTCACGATGCAGGGCACCAAGTGCTTCATGCACAAGGCGCGCGGCATGGTGCGCGACGTGTTCCGCACCCGCAACATGCGCGGCCTGCCCGGCACCGTGGGCCTGGGCCAGACGCGCTACCCGACGGCCGGCAACGCCTACAACGAGGAAGAGGCGCAGCCGTTCTACGTCAACGCACCGTTCGGCATCGTGCTGGTGCACAACGGCAACCTGACCAACGCGCATTCGCTGAAGCAGGAGCTGTTCGACATCGACCGCCGCCACATCAACACCGAGAGCGACACCGAGGTGCTGATCAACATCCTCGCGCACGAGCTCGAGATGGCCGCGCGCGACCTGCCGCTGACCACCGAGGAGATCTTCAAGGCGGTCGGCGCGGTGCACAAGCGCATCAAGGGCTCGTACGCGGTGGTCGCGCTGATCGCCGGCTACGGGCTGCTGGCCTTCCGCGACCCGTACGGGATCCGCCCGCTGTGCTTCGGCGAGGCGATGACGCCGGACGGCCCCGAGGTGATGGTGGCCAGCGAATCGGTGGCGCTCGAAGGCACCGGCCACAAGCTGGTGCGCGACGTGGCGCCGGGCGAGGCCGTCTTCATCGACCTGGACGGCAAGCTCCACACCCAGCAGTGCGCCGAGAACCCGACGCTGAACCCGTGCATGTTCGAGTTCGTGTACCTCGCACGGCCCGATTCGGTGATGGACGGCGTGTCGGTCTACCAGGCGCGGCTGAACATGGGCGAGACGCTCGCGCAGCGCCTGATCTCGACGATGCCGCCGAACGAGATCGACGTGGTGATCCCGATCCCCGAGTCGAGCCGGCCATCGGCGATGCAGCTGGCGCAGAAGATCGGCAAGCCGTACCGCGAAGGCTTCGTGAAGAACCGCTACGTCGGCCGCACCTTCATCATGCCGGGGCAGGGCGTGCGCAAGAAATCGGTGCGCCAGAAGCTGAACGCGATCGCGGTCGAGTTCAAGGGCCGCAATGTGCTGCTGGTGGACGATTCCATCGTGCGCGGCACCACCTCGAAGGAGATTGTGCAGATGGCACGCGAGGCCGGCGCGCGCAAGGTCTACATGGCCTCGGCCGCGCCGCCGGTGCGCTTCCCGAATGTCTACGGCATCGACATGCCGACCAGCGAAGAGCTGATCGCGCACAACCGCAGCATCGAGGAGATCCGCCAGTTCATCGGCGCCGATGCGCTGATCTACCAGGACGTGGCCGCGATGAAGAAGGTGGTGGGCGCGCTGAACCCGAGGCTGAACGGCTTCGAGGCCTCGTGCTTCGACGGCTATTACGTGACGGGCGACGTGTCGGCCGCCGATTTCGACGCGATCGCGACGCAGCGCAAGTCGCAGGGCGGCGACGAGGAAGAGGGCGCCGACCGCTCGCGCCTCGCACTGCAGAGCGCGTCGACGGAGCGCAGCTGATGGCCGATGCGCCGGCGAAGCGAGGCATTCCGCGCGTCGAGCTGCCGGCCGACGTGCGGCGCGACACGCTCGCGGTGCGCGAGGGCCTGCCGCCGAGCGCGTGGGGCGAGAACTCCGAGGCGCTGTTCCTGACCAGCAGCTTCGTGCAGCCCGATGCGGCGAGCGCCGCCGCGCGCTTCGCGAACGAGGAAGAGGCGTTCATCTATTCGCGCTTCAGCAACCCGACGGTGACCATGTTCGAGCGGCGCCTGGCGGCGCTCGAAGGCGCGCAGGCCTGCATCGGCACCGCCAGCGGCATGAGCGCGATCCTGCTGCTCGGCATGGCGCTGCTGAAGGCGGGCGACCACGTGATCTGCTCGCGCAGCGTGTTCGGCTCGACGATCATGCTGTTCGGCCGCGAGTTCGCGAAGTTCGGCGTCGAGACCACGTTCGTCTCGCAGACCGATCCCGATGAATGGCGGCGTGCGCTGAAGCCGAACACGAGGTTGCTGTTCGCCGAATCGCCGACCAACCCGCTGACCGAGGTGTGCGACATCCGCGCGCTGGCGCAGATCGCGCACGAAGCCGGCGCGCTGCTGGCGGTCGACAACTGCTTCTGCTCGCCGGCGCTGCAGCGGCCGATCGAGTACGGCGCCGACCTGGTCGTGCACTCGGGCACCAAGTACCTCGACGGGCAGGGCCGGGTGATCGCCGGCGCGGTGTGCGGGCCGGAGCAACTGATCAACGACAGGTTCGTGCCGGTGATGCGCAGCGCGGGGATGTCGCTGTCGCCGTTCAACGCCTGGGTCGTGCTGAAGGGGCTCGAGACGCTGTCGATCCGGATGCAGGCGCAGGGCGAGCGCGCGCTGCAGCTGGCCGGCTGGCTCGAGCAGCAGCCGCAGGTGGCGCGTGTGTTCTATCCCGGCCTGCGTTCGCACCCGCAGCATGAACTGGCGATGGCGCAGCAATCGGGCTCGGGCGGCGCGGTGGTGTCGTTCACCGTGAAGAGCGCCGATGCCACCAGCGCCCGCAAGAACGCCTTCCACGTGATCGACCGGACGCAGGTCTGCTCGATCACCGCCAACCTGGGCGACACCAAGACCACGATCACGCACCCGGCCAGCACCTCGCACGGCCGGCTGACCGAAGACCAGCGCCAGGCCGCCGGCATCACGCAGGGCCTGATCCGCGTGGCGGTGGGCCTGGACGATGTGCAAGACCTGAAGGCCGACCTGCTGCGTGGTTTGGTCGGCCTCGATTCCCTTTGATCCAGACACCATGACCCGACCGATCCGCACCCGCATCGCCCCGTCGCCCACCGGCTTCCTGCACCTGGGCACGGCCCGCACCGCGCTGTATTCGTGGGCCTTCGCGCGCCACTTCGGCGGCGAGTTCGTGCTGCGCATCGAAGACACCGACGTCGCCCGCTCGACGCAGGATTCGGTCGACCAGATCCTCGCGTCGATGCGCTGGCTGGGGCTCGACTGCGACGAGGGGCCGATCTACCAGATGCAGCGGCTGGAGCGCTACCGCGCGGTGGTCGACCAGATGCTCGCCGAGGGCAGCGMCTACCGCTGCTACACGACGCCCGCCGAGCTCGACGTGATGCGCGAGGCGCAACGTGCGCGCGGCGAGAAGACCCACTACGACGGCCGCTGGCGCCCGGCGCCCRGCAAGACGCTGCCGACGCCGCCCGCCGGCGTGGAGGCGGTGATCCGTTTCGCGAACCCGCACGACGGCATCGTCAGCTGGGACGACCTGGTCAAGGGCCCGATCAGCATCGCGAACAAGGAGATCGACGACCTGATCATCATGCGGGCCGACGGTGTGCCGACCTACAACTTCGCGGTGGTCGTCGACGACTGGGACATGGCCATCAGCCATGTGTTCCGCGGCGACGAGCATGTGAACAACACGCCGTGGCAGATCAACATCTTCAACGCGCTGAAGGCGCCGCTGCCGCTGTTCGGCCATGTGCCGGTGATCCTCGGCGATGACGGGCAGAAGCTGTCGAAGCGGCGTGGGGCGGTCAGCGTGACCGCGTACGAGGAGAACGGCTTCCTGCCCGAGGCGATGCTGAACTACCTGGCGCGCCTCGGCTGGAGCCACGGCGATGAAGAGCTGTTCACGCGCGAGCAGCTGGTGTCGTGGTTCGACGGCAGCCACCTGTCGAAGAGCCCGGCGCAGTGGGATGCGGCGAAGCTCGCGTGGGTCAACGCGCACTACCTGAAGACGATCGACGAGCGGCGCCTGGCCGCGCTGGTCGTGGCGCAGTTCGCGCGCCGCGGCATCAGCGTGTCGGAAGACGAAGCGGCGGCGCGCTGCGGCCTGTTCAAGGACCGCTGCTCGACGACGGTGGAGCTGGCCGACTGGCTGCAGATGTATTTCGCCGACGTGGCGCCGAGTGCCGAAGACCTCGCGACGCACGTGACCGATGCGGTGAAGCCGGCGCTCGCGACCTTGCGCGAGAAGCTCGCCGCGAGCGAGTGGAGCAAGCCCGCGATCGCGGCCGCGATCAAGGAGACGCTGGGTGCACACGGCCTCAAGATGCCGCAGCTCGCGCATGCCGTTCGCGTGCTGGTGTGCGGTCGTGCGCAGACGCCGTCGGTCGATGCGGTGCTCGAGCTCTTTGCGCGTGAAAAAGTTTTGAGCCGCTTGCAGAGGGCCTGAAAAATCTGCCTATAATCGTGGTCTTCGCTACTGAGAACAGCGCAGCGCCAGAAGGAAGGCTGAAAGGTCAACCCGATGGTCACCAGAATTCAAGGATTCTTGGGGGTATAGCTCAGCTGGGAGAGCGCTTGCATGGCATGCAAGAGGTCAGCGGTTCGATCCCGCTTACCTCCACCAAGACTCCAAAGTCTTGGGGCGCGTTGTTCAGAGTCGTGAAGAGTGAAAGTTTCAGTCCCCTTCGTCTAGAGGCCTAGGACACCACCCTTTCACGG
>NZ_JBFUFQ010000163.1:0-12876 GCF_056403355.1 Rhizobacter sp. P2_H3
CCCCCAGCCCATCCCCTCACCCGCCGCTCAACACCATCCGCTCTTGTTGAGGGAAAAGATTGAAGTGACCGACAAGCATGCGGGCGTTCGCACGCCTTGTCCCTCATTTGTTCGCTTGTCACCTCTGCAAGGCAGGGTGGTGGCACAAGGCGCGCCACAGCCTCCCCACCCGCGCCTTTCGCGCGGAGGGAGGCCAAGCCCAAATCAACCATCAAGCTTCCGAATATTCCTTGATCCGGTCGAAGTTCAGGTACTGGTAGACCTTGTCGGAGGCCGCCGTCAGCACCCCCATGTCAGCCATGTACTCGTCCTTCGTCGGAATGCGACCGAGCTTCGAGCAGATCGACGCCAGCTCGGCCGAGCCGAGGTAGACATTGCTGTTCTTGCCCAGCCGGTTCGGGAAATTGCGCGTGCTCGTCGAGAACACCGTCGCGCCTTCCTTCACCTGCGCCTGGTTGCCCATGCACAGGCTGCAGCCCGGCATCTCCATGCGAGCGCCCGCCGTGCCGAGCACGCCATAGTGGCCTTCCTCGGTCAGCTGGTGCGCATCCATCTTGGTCGGCGGCGCCACCCACAGCTTCACCGGGATGTCGCGCTTGCCCTCGAGCAGCTTGCTCGCCGCACGGAAGTGGCCGATGTTCGTCATGCACGAACCGATGAACACCTCGTCGATCTTCGCGCCCGACACCTCGGCCAGCGTCTTCACGTCGTCCGGGTCGTTCGGGCAGGCCACGATCGGCTCGTGCACGTCGGCCAGGTCGATCTCGATCACCGCCGCGTAGTCGGCATCGGCATCGCCCTTCAGCAGCTGCGGGTTCGCGAGCCAGGCCTCTTGCGCGGCAATGCGGCGCTCCAGCGTGCGTGCATCGGAGTAGCCCTGCGCGATCATCCACTTCATCAGCGAGATGTTGCTGTTGATGTACTCGATGATCGGTTCCTTGTTCAGGTGCACCGTGCAGCCGGCCGCCGAACGCTYGGCCGACGCATCGCTCAGCTCGAAGGCCTGCTCCACCTTCAGGTCGGGCAGCCCCTCGATCTCGAGGATGCGGCCCGAGAAGATGTTCTTCTTGCCCTTCTTCTCGACCGTCAGCAACCCCTGCTTGATCGCGTACAGCGGGATCGCGTTGACCAGGTCGCGCAGCGTGACGCCCGGCTGCATCGTGCCCTTGAAGCGCACCAGCACGCTCTCCGGCATGTCCAGCGGCATCACGCCGGTGGCCGCGGCGAACGCGACCAGGCCCGAGCCCGCCGGGAAGCTGATGCCGATCGGGAAACGGGTGTGGCTGTCGCCGCCGGTGCCCACGGTGTCGGGCAGCAGGAAACGGTTCAGCCAGCTGTGGATCACGCCGTCACCCGGGCGCAGCGAGATGCCGCCGCGCGTGCTGATGAACTCCGGCAGCTCGTGGTGCATCTTCACGTCGACCGGCTTCGGGTAGGCCGCGGTGTGGCAGAAGCTCTGCATCACCAGGTCGGCGCTGAAGCCCAGGCAGGCCAGGTCCTTCAGCTCGTCGCGCGTCATCGGGCCGGTCGTGTCCTGCGAGCCGACGCTGGTCATGCGCGGTTCGCAGTACGTGCCCGGGCGCACGCCCTGCTGCTGGCCGTTGACCACCGGCAGGCCGCAGGCCTTGCCGACCATCTTCTGCGCCAGCGAGTAGCCCTTCTTCGTGTCGACCGGGCTCTGCGGCAGGCGGAACAGCGTCGACGGGGCCAGGCCCAGCGCCTCGCGCGCCTTCGCGGTCAGCCCGCGGCCGACGATCAGCGGGATGCGGCCGCCGGCACGCACCTCGTCGAACAGCACGTCGCTCTTGACCTTGAACTCGGAGATCACCTGGCCGTTCTTCAGCGCCTTGCCTTCATACGGGCGCAGCTCGACCACGTCGCCCATCGCCATCTGGCTCACGTCGAGCTCGATCGGCAGCGCGCCGGCGTCTTCCATCGTGTTGTAGAAGATCGGGGCGATCTTGTTGCCCAGGCACACGCCGCCGAAGCGCTTGTTCGGCACGTAGGGAATGTCTTCGCCGGTGAACCACAGCACCGAGTTGGTCGCCGACTTGCGGCTGGAGCCGGTGCCGACCACGTCGCCCACATACGCCACCAGGTGGCCCTTGGCGCGCAGGTCCTCGATGAACTTGATCGGGCCGCGCTTGCCGTCTTCCTCGGGCGTGATGCCGGGGCGTGCGTTCTTCAGCATCGCCAGCGCATGCAGAGGGATGTCGGGGCGGCTCCACGCGTCGGGCGCCGGCGACAGGTCGTCGSTGTTGGTCTCGCCGCCGACCTTGAAGATGCTGACGGTGATCGAGGCCGGCACTTCCGGGCGCGACGTGAACCACTCGGCATCGGCCCAGCTCTGCAGCACCGCGCGGGCGTGGTCGTTGCCCTTGTCGGCCTTGGTCTTCACGTCGTGGAACTGGTCGAACATCAGCAAGGTGCCCTTCAGGCCCTTGGCGGCGACGGCGCCGACCGCGGCGTCATCAAGCAGGTCGATCAGCGGGCTGATGTTGTAGCCGCCGAGCATCGTGCCCAGCAGCTCGGTCGCCAGTTCGCGGGAAATCAGCGAATTCGTTTCGGTGCCATGCGCCACCGCCGCCAGGTACGAGGCCTTCACCTTGGCCGCATCGTCCACGCCCGCGGGCACGCGGTGCGTCAGCAGGTGGACCAGGTTGGCGCCTTCACCGGCCGGCGGCGCCTTCAGCAGCTCGATCAGTTCGGCGGTCTGCGCGGCCGACAACGGCAGCGGCGGAATGCCGAGGGCGGCGCGTTCGGCGACATGTTGGCGATAGGCTTGAAGCATGCGGTTCTCCGGGGGGCAATGACGGTCAGGAAAGGGAAAGCCCTGCAGCCGCATTGCGCGGATCTGCCAGGCGCCGGCCACCGGTCGTCGTCGCGACCCGAGGCACAGGGAACGAAAAAACGGGGGCAGGGCGCTGGCTCGATCTCCGGAGACCGTCGGCGTTTACTTGCCGGCGGCCGCAGCGGCAGCGCGTTGCTTCTCGTGCACGCAGTTGTCGACCAGGCGCTGGCCGGCCTTGGTGTCCATCAGCATCGACTTGTTGGCGATCTGCAGCAGCAGCGTGACGCCCTTGACGTCTTCCAGGCGCAGCGCACCCGTCGACGACGACACCGGCTTCATCGTGAACAGCTTCTTGCCGAAGGCCACGTCGACGTAACCGGGGAATTTCGGGTTGATCGAGACGTCGATCTTCTGGTTGAACTCGCACTCGTACGGGCCGTACAGCGTGCGCTCGGCAGCGTCGAGCTGGCCTTGGTCGGCGGCCGGCAGCGTCGCTTCGACCTTCTTGGGCGGAGCCTTCTTCGCCGGGGCGGCAGCAGCGGGCTTCGCGGCCGGCTTCGCCGGGGTGGCGGGATCGGCAGCCATCGCGGCAGCCGAGGTCAGGCCAACGGCCAGTGCGAAGGCATTGGCAAGAAAGAGGTTGCGGGACATCGTGTCGCTCCAACGGGTTGTGAGAAGGAGCGATTGTGGAGGTTGGTGGTGGCACACATCGGGCTGCAACCCCCGTCTTTGAAACAATTTGAAGGCTTGTTGCGCACTTGCCGCGCGAGGGCGTGGAAAACATCACAGGCCCTCCGCGAAGAAGGCCTGCCGCACCTCGATCGGCAGCGGTTGCCCGGTGCGGGCCGCGCGCTCCAGCACATGCCAGTAGTAGCGGTAGCTCGCCCGGTCATGCAGCGTGTCGCGGTGGCTGGTGGGCGCCCAGCGGGCCGCCTGGGCCGCCATCAGGATCTCGGTCGCGAGGTCGGTCTCGGCGGCGGTCGGCGCGAACGCGTCGACGATGGTGCGGACCTGGTCGGGGTGGATGCTCCACATGCGCAGGTAGCCGAGCTGGCGCGCGGCCTTCGTCGCAGCGTTCTGCAGCAGATCGAGCTTGCGGAACTCGGTGACGACGCAGTGCGACGGCACCTTGCCATGGCCGTGACAGGCGGCCGAGATCTCCAGCTTGGCGCGCAGCACCAGCGGGTGCTCGAACTGGCCGGTGGCGCTCATCGCCTGGTGGCCGATCGCGCCGCGGTGCGCCGAGACGAAATCCATCAGGCCGAACGACAGCGATTCGATGCGCGGGTGCGCGGCGATCGCGTCGACCTCGCGCAGCGCGCCGTGCGTCTCGACCAGCGCGTGGATCGGGATCTGCCGCTCGAGGCCGTGGCGCACGCCCGCGGCGTCGATCGACGAGATCGCGGCCTGCAGCTGCGCGAGGCTCTCGACCTTGGGCACCATCAGGTAGGCCAGCCGGGTGCCGGCCTGCTTGACCAGCGTGTCGACGTCGGCATCGAAGGCGGCCTCGTCCGGCGCATGCACGCGGGCGCCGACGCGGCCGTGGCGGTTGGCGGCCGACATCACGAACGACGCGACCATCTGCGCATGCTCGGCCTCGCCGCCGACCGGCGCGCCATCCTCGCAATCGAGCGTGATGTCGAACACCGGCCCGAGCTCGGCCTGCAGCGCGAGGCTCTTGTGCATGCGGGCCTCGACGCCGGCATAGTGGTCGCAGACGGGCAGGGCGGGCAGCACGTCGCCGGCGCCGAACAGGATCTCGCGCGGATGCTGGTTCATCAGGCAGCCTTCGTCGCGACGATGAACAGCCGCGGGAACGCCAGCAGCAGCCGGCCGTCGGCGTGCGCCGGGTAGGCCTCGGCGATGCGCCGGGTGTAGGCCTCGAGGAACGAGGCGCGCAGCGTGGGCGGCAGCGGATCGATGAACGGCTTCAGCCCGGTGGCGCGCACCCATTCGACGATTGCGGCGGCGTCGGCCATCGGGTGCTGGTAGGCGGTGCGCCACACCTGCACCCGCGCGGCCAGCGGCGCGAGCAGGTCGTAGTAGCCGCCGACGCCGAGCATCGGCGTGCGCTTGCGGTCGGCATCGCCGATCGGCTCGGCCCAGGGCGCGAGCGCGGCGGTCTCGCGCATCAGCCGGTGCGTGGGCTCGTCGCGGTTGTCGGGCATCTGGATCGCGAGCGTGCCGCCCGGCGCGAGCTCGGCGAACAGCCGTGGCAGCAGCGCCGCGTGGTCGGGCACCCATTGCAGCGAGGCGTTCGCGTAGATCAGCGCGGCGGGCGAAGTGGCGGATGACGTCGCGCGCCAGGTGGAGATGTCGCTCAGCTCGAAGCGGCAGCCCGGAAGGCGCTCCCGGGCGCTGGCGAGCATCGCCTCGGAGGTGTCGGTGCCGACGACCTGCGCGCCGGGAAAGCGATGGACCAGCAATTCGGTCGAGTTGCCCGGCCCGCAGCCGAGATCGAACACCGGACCGGCCGGGATGGCATCCACCTGCGCCAGCAGGTCGCGCGCCGGGCGCGTGYGCTCGTCCTCGAATTGCTTGTACAGGGCTGGATTCCAGTCGCTCATCGCTTGCTCCGTAGCGGTCGAGCCGAAAAAAAGGCCGGATGCAGTCCGGCCTTCTCTCGGGCCCGCAGCCGTGCTTACAGAAGGTGCTTGACGCCTTCTTGTTCCTCTTGCAGTTCCTTGAGGGTCAGGTTGATGCGCTCTTGCGAGAACGCGTCGATCGCCAGGCCCTCGACCAGCTTGTACTCGCCGCCGGCGGTGGTGACCGGGAAGCCGAACATCGTGTCCTTCGGGATGCCGTACTGGCCATCGGAGGCGATGCCCATCGTGACCCACTTGCCGTTGCTGCCCAGCGCCCAGTCGCGCATGTGGTCGATCGCGGCGTTGGCGGCCGAGGCGGCCGAGCTCAGGCCGCGTGCTTCGATGATCGCGGCACCGCGCTTGCCGACGGTCGGCAGGAACGTGTCCTTGTTCCACACGTCGTCGTTGATCAGTTCCTTGACCGACTTGCCGTCGATCGTCGCGAAGCGGTAGTCGGCGTACATCGTCGGCGAGTGGTTGCCCCACACGGCCAGCTTCTCGATGCTCGACACCGGCTTGCCGGTCTTGGCGGCGATCTGCGACGCGGCGCGGTTGTGGTCCAGGCGCAGCATCGCGGTGAAGTTCTTGCGCGGCAGGTCGGGCGCGCTCTTCATCGCGATGTAGGCGTTGGTGTTGGCCGGGTTGCCGACCACCAGCACCTTGACGTTGCGCGATGCGACGGCATTCAGTGCCTTGCCTTGCGCGGTGAAGATCTGCGCGTTGGCGGCCAGCAGGTCCTTGCGTTCCATGCCGGGACCGCGCGGGCGGGCGCCGACCAGCAGCGCGTAATCGGTGTCCTTGAAGGCGGTGTTGGCATCGCCGTGCGCTTCCATGCCGGCCAGCAGCGGGAACGCGCAGTCGTCGAGTTCCATCATCACGCCCTTCAGCGCCTTTTGGGCCTTCTCGTCGGGGATCTCGAGCAGTTGCAGGATCACCGGCTGGTCCTTGCCCAGCATCTCGCCCGAGGCGATACGGAACAGCAGGGCATAGCCGATCTGGCCGGCGGCACCGGTGACGGCAACGCGAACGGGTTTCTTGCTCATGAGGAGTCTCCGCAGGGTTCAGTGGTGCCTGAAGTGTAGGGCGAGTCTAGGTGTCGACCCACCCCCTTGTCAATGATCTTATGTCTTATATAAGACATCTTCCATCAGTCATGGACGACAGGGGGCGAGCTGTGCTGCAATCGCGGTCTCATGGCCGCCTCGATCCCCTCCCTTTCTGCTGCTGCCGCTGCCGGCGAAGCGCCCCCCGCCGATGCCGGCGGGCCGGCCTTCAGCCCGCTGTACCAGCAGATCAAGGCGCTGATCACGCGCAGCCTGCAGGGCGGCGAATGGAAGCCCGGCGAGGCGATCCCGAGCGAGATGGAGCTGGCCGCGCGCTACAAGGTGAGCCAGGGCACGGTGCGCAAGGCGATCGACGCGATGGCCGACGAGAACCTGCTGGTGCGCCGCCAGGGCAAGGGCACCTTCGTCGCGACGCATGCGGAAGAGAAGATCCAGTACCGCTTCCTGCGCCTGATGCCCGATGACGGCGAGATCGGCGGCGCGACACGCCATGTCATCGATTGCCGCCGCCAGCGGCCGAATGCCGAGATCGCCCGCGCGCTGGAGCTGAAGGCCGGCGACGCGGCGATCCAGATCCGCCGCCTGCTGCAGTTCAAGCGCGTGCCGGTCGTGCTGGACGACATCTGGCTGCCGGCTGCGCTGTTCAAGGGGCTGACGGCCGAGCGCCTGACCGACTACCGCGGGCCCTTGTACGGCCTGTTCGAGACCGAATTCGGCGTGCGCATGATCCGGGCCGAGGAGCAGTTGCGGGCGGTGGCGGCCGATGCCGGCGCGGCCGAACTGCTGGGCGTGCCGGTCGGCGAGCCGCTGCTCAGCGTGGAGCGGCTGTCGCGCACCTATGGCGACAAGCCGGTCGAGCTGCGGCGCGGCCTCTACAACACGCGCTCGCATTACTACAGGAACGAACTCAGTTAGCCGTGTCGCCGCGCCCGAAGTTGGTCGCGAAGGCGCATCATTTGCCGCGGTCACTTCTCCGACCCCCACGAGAATCTGCTGCGTTGCAATAAAATCCTTCGGTTTCGTCTCGATTACACAAGGTGGGTATGACAGAGATTTCCAAGCCAATCTCCTCACGGAGGCCAGGAACGATGCGTCTGATCGACGCCACCCAGTACCGGCTGCCCCTTGCGGGCTGGGTGTCCATCCTGCACCGCGTCAGCGGCCTGCTGATGTTCGTGCTGCTCCCGTTCATCATCTGGATGTTCGACACCAGCCTCACCTCCGAGGTCTCGTACTCGCAGTTCACCGGCGTCTTCATGGGCGGCTACGGCTTCGTGCCGGCCTGGTTCATCAAGCTGGTGACGCTCGCGCTGATCTGGTCCTA
Organism: Rhizobacter sp. P2_H3; assembly: GCF_056403355.1. NCBI lineage: Bacteria > Pseudomonadati > Pseudomonadota > Betaproteobacteria > Burkholderiales > Sphaerotilaceae > Rhizobacter > Rhizobacter sp. P2_H3. The sequence goes on from NZ_JBFUFQ010000163.1 coordinate 7,765, forward strand.
CCTGCATCACTTCATCGCCGGCGTGCGCCACCTGTGGATGGACGCGACGCACTCGGTCAGCAAGGAATTCGGCCGCCAGTCGGCCCTCGTCACGCTGGTGCTGAGTGTCCTGCTGACCCTCGTGCTCGGCTGGAAGCTGTTCTTCTGAGGCGCCACACCATGACACAAAACTTTGGTTCGAAGCGCCTGGTCGTCGGCGCGCACTACGGCCTGCGCGACTGGATGGCCCAGCGCGCCACCGCACTGGTGATGGCGCTGTTCACGGTCGCGCTGATCGTGCAGGTGCTGCTGCCGGGCTCGATGGGCTACGACAAGTGGGCCGGCATCTTCTCGCGCCAGTGGATGAAGGTGCTGACCTTCGTCGTGATCGTCTCGCTGGCCTACCACGTGTGGGTCGGCGTGCGCGACGTGCTGATGGACTACGTGAAGCCGGTCGGCGTGAAGCTGGCCCTGCAGGTGCTCACGCTGGTGTGGCTGGTCGGCTGTGCCGGCTGGGCGATTCAAGTGCTCTGGAGACTGTGACGTGAGCTTTTCCTCTTCCTCGATCTCCAAGCGCAAGTTCGACGTCGTCATCGTCGGCGCCGGCGGCTCGGGCATGCGTGCCTCGCTGCAGCTGGCCCGTGCCGGGCTGAACGTCGCCGTGCTGTCCAAGGTGTTCCCGACCCGTTCGCACACGGTGGCCGCGCAGGGCGGCATCGGTGCCTCGCTCGGCAACATGTCCGAAGACAACTGGCACTACCACTTCTTCGACACCGTGAAGGGTTCCGACTGGCTCGGCGACCAGGACGCGATCGAATTCATGTGCCGCGAGGCGCCGAAGGTCGTCTACGAGCTCGAGCACTTCGGCATGCCGTTCGACCGCAACCCCGACGGCACCATCTACCAGCGCCCGTTCGGCGGCCACACCGCCAACTACGGCGAGAAGCCGGTGCAGCGCGCCTGCGCCGCCGCCGACCGCACCGGCCACGCGATGCTGCACACGCTGTACCAGCAGAACGTCAAGGCGCGCACGCACTTCTTCGTCGAGTGGATGGCGCTCGACCTGATCCGCGACGCCGAGGGCGACGTGGTCGGCGTCACCGCGCTCGAGATGGAGACCGGCGAGCTGCACATCCTCGAAGCCAAGACCGTGCTGCTGGCCACCGGCGGCGCGGGGCGCATCTTCGCGGCCTCGACCAACGCCTTCATCAACACCGGCGACGGCCTGGGCATGGCGGCACGCGCCGGCATCCCGCTCGAGGACATGGAGTTCTGGCAGTTCCACCCGACCGGCGTGGCCGGTGCCGGCGTGCTGCTGACCGAGGGCTGCCGCGGCGAGGGCGCGATCCTGCGCAACAGCGACGGCGAGCGCTTCATGGAGCGCTACGCCCCGACGCTGAAGGACCTGGCGCCGCGCGACTTCGTCTCGCGCTGCATGGACCAGGAGATCAAGGAAGGGCGCGGCTGCGGTCCCAACAAGGACTACGTCGTGCTCGACATGACCCACCTCGGCTCCGAGACGATCATGAAGCGCCTGCCCAGCGTGCTGGAGATCGGCCACAACTTCGCGAACGTCGACATCACGAAGGAGCCGATCCCGGTCGTGCCGACCATCCACTACCAGATGGGCGGCATCCCGACCAACATCCACGGCCAGGTCGTGGTGCCGAAGGACGGCGACCCGAACGCGGTGGTCAACGGCCTGTACGCGGTCGGCGAATGCGCCTGCGTCAGCGTGCACGGCGCGAACCGCCTGGGCACGAACTCGCTGCTCGACCTGCTGGTGTTCGGCCGCGCGGCCGGCAACCACATCGTCGATTCGGCGCTGAAGACCCAGGCCCACAAGCCGCTGCCGGCCGATGCGGCCGAGCGCACGCTGGCCCGCCTGAACAAGTACGAGGCGAGCAGCGGCGGCGAATACGCGCAGGACGTCGCCAACGACCTGCGCAACTCGATGCAGAAGCATGCCGGCGTGTTCCGCACGCAGGCGACGATGGACGAAGGCGTCGAGCAGGTCAAGGCGATCGCCGAGCGCGTGAAGAACATCCACCTGGCCGACAAGTCCAAGGTGTTCAACACCGCCCGCATCGAGGCGCTGGAAGTCGAGAACCTGATCGAGGCGGCGCTCGCCACGATGATCTCGGCGGCCGCCCGCCACGAGAGCCGCGGCGCGCACACCGTCAACGACTACGCCGATTCGCCGGAATTCCCGAACGGCCGCAACGACAAGGTGTGGATGAAGCACTCGCTGTGGTACAGCGAGGGCAACCGCCTCGACTACAAGCCCGTGAAACTGACCCCGCTGACGGCCGAGTCGATTCCGCCGAAGGTCCGCTCGTTCTGAGCCATCGCCACGAGAACGTCGAAAGCATTTCATGACCAAGCGTGTTTTCCAGATCTACCGCTACGACCCCGACACGGATTCGAAGCCCCGCATGCAGACCCTCGAGGTCGAGCTCGACGGCAGCGAGCGCATGCTGCTCGATGCGCTGATGAAGCTGAAGGCGGTCGACCCGACGATCAGCTTCCGCCGCTCGTGCCGCGAAGGCGTCTGCGGTTCGGACGCGATGAACATCAACGGCAAGAACGGCCTCGCGTGCCTGACCAACATGCGCACGCTGCCCGACGTCGTCGTGCTGAAGCCGCTGCCGGGCCTGCCGGTGGTGCGTGACCTGATCGTCGACATGACGCAGTTCTTCACGCAGTACAACTCGATCAAGCCCTACCTCGTCAACGACATGCCGCCGCCCGAGAAGGAGCGCCTGCAGTCGCCGGAAGAGCGCGAGGAACTGAACGGGCTGTACGAGTGCATCCTGTGCGCGAGCTGCTCGACGAGCTGCCCGAGCTTCTGGTGGAACCCCGACAAGTTCGTCGGCCCCGCCGGGCTGCTGCAGGCCTACCGCTTCATCGCCGACAGCCGCGACCAGGACACCGGCGCCCGCCTCGACAACCTCGAGGATCCGTACCGCCTGTTCCGCTGCCACACGATCATGAACTGCGTCGACGTCTGCCCGAAGGGGCTGAACCCGACGAAGGCGATCGGCAAGATCAAGGAACTGATGGTTCGTAGAGCCGTCTGAACTCGACATGACCGACACGCTGCTCGACGAACGTGCCCTCAGCAAGCTGCGCTGGCGTTGCCGGCGCGGCCTGCTCGAGAACGACCTGTTCGTCGAGCGGTTCTTTGCGCGTCATGAATCGGCGTTGACAACCCGGCAGGCCGAGGGGCTGACCCTGCTGATGGATCTGTCCGACAACGATTTGCTGGACCTGTTGCTCGCCCGCAAGGAGCCCGATGGCGACCTGCGGCGCGACGACGTGCTCGAAGTGCTGCAGCTGATGCGCGCCAGGCACTGAAGGCGTGTTTTCAGTCTCATAACCTGCCCTGCTTGAAGGAATGCTCATGACCCCGTCCGACGTGAAAGCCACCCTGTCGTTCTCCGATGGCAGCCCTGCGATGGACCTGCCGGTCTACAAGGGCACGATCGGCCCGGACGTCATCGACATCCGCAAGCTCTACGCGCAGACCGGCAAGTTCACTTACGACCCCGGCTTCCTGTCGACCGCGTCGTGCCAGTCGACCATCACCTACATCGACGGTGACAAGGGCGAGCTGCTGTACCGCGGCTACCCGATCGAGCAGCTCGCGACCAACTGCGACTACCTCGAGACCTGCTACCTGCTGCTGAACGGCGAGCTGCCGAACGAGACCGAGAAGGCCGACTTCGTCAAGACGGTGACCAACCACACGATGGTCAACGAGCAGATGCAGTTCTTCCTGCGCGGCTTCCGCCGCGACGCGCACCCGATGGCGGTGCTGACCGGCCTGGTCGGCGGGCTGTCGGCCTTCTATCACGACAGCACCGACATCAACAACCCGAAGCACCGCGAGATCTCGGCGATCCGCCTGATCGCGAAGATGCCGACGCTGGTGGCGATGGCCTACAAGTACGGCATCGGCCAGCCGTACATCTACCCGAAGAACGACCTGTCGTACTCGGGCAACTTCATGCGCATGATGTTCGCGACGCCGTGCGAGGAGTACGAGCCGAACGAGGTGCTGGTGCGCGCGATGGACCGCATCTTCATCCTGCACGCCGACCACGAGCAGAACGCGTCGACCTCGACGGTGCGCCTGTGCGGTTCGTCGGGCACCAACCCGTTCGCGGCGATCGCGGCCGGCGTGGCCTGCCTGTGGGGCCCGGCCCACGGCGGCGCCAACGAGGCGGCGCTGAACATGCTCGAGGACGTGCAGAAGATGGGCGGCGTCGAGAAGATCGGCGAGTTCATCAAGCAGGTGAAGGACAAGAACTCCGGCATCAAGCTGATGGGCTTCGGCCACCGCGTCTACAAGAACTACGACCCGCGCGCCAAGCTGATGCGCGAGACCTGCCACGAGGTGCTGAACGCACTGGGCCTGCACAACGACCCGCTGTTCAAGCTCGCGATGGAGCTCGAGAAGATCGCGCTGGAAGACGAGTACTTCGTCGCCCGCAAGCTGTACCCGAACGTCGACTTCTACTCGGGCATCGTGCAGCGCGCGATCGGCATCCCGGTCAGCCTGTTCACCGCGATCTTCGCGCTGGCCCGCACGGTCGGCTGGATCGCCCAGCTGAACGAGATGATCGGCGACCCGGAGTACAAGATCGGCCGTCCGCGCCAGCTATTCCACGGTGCCACGCAGCGCAATGTGAAACCCATTGCGCAGCGAAACTGAGCCCGCCGGCAAAGCAGCCTGAACTCCACCCTGCGAAAACCCCGGCCTGGCGCCGGGGTTTTTCATTGTTCAGCGCCTAAAATCGTTGATTCGCCAGAGTCTCACCTGGAAGCCACCATGGCCCGCACGCTCTACGACAAGATCTGGGACGAACACGTCGTCCACACCGAGGAAGACGGCACCGCCGTCCTCTACATCGATCGCCACCTGGTGCACGAAGTCACCAGCCCGCAGGCGTTCGAGGGCCTGGACCTGGCGCACCGCAAGGTGTGGCGCCTGTCGGCCAACCTGGCGGTCAGCGACCACAACGTGCCGACCACCGACCGCTCGCACGGCATCGCCGACCCGATCTCGAAGCTGCAGGTCGACACGCTGGACGCCAACTGCGACCGCGTCGGCATCACGCAGTTCAAGAT
>NZ_JBFUFQ010000164.1:0-12823 GCF_056403355.1 Rhizobacter sp. P2_H3
GCCCGGGGTCGCGCGCCGCACGCATGCGCTGCGCCTGCGCCTGCAGGCCACGCGGCTGGCCCGCCAGCCGCACGAGGCGCTGAAGACCGCGCGCCTGCTGGCCAAGCACCAGGCGTTCTCGAAGGATGCGGCACAAGGCCTGCTGCGCTCGCTCGCGTTCGAGTCGCTCGATGGCGCGCGCGATGCCGACCAGGTGCGGCGCGTGTGGCTGTCGCTCGAGGCGGTCGACCGGCGCGACCCTTTCGTCGCGGCGCGCACCGCGACGCGGCTGTCGAAGTTCGGCGCGCAGGCGGATGCGCGCAACGCGCTGCGGCCGTTCTGGGAGCGGCTGGGCGAGCTGGGCATCGACGAGCGCTGTGCGCTGGCCGAGGCGCTGGTCGCGTCGATCGACGGCATCGGAGCCGACTGGCTGCCGCGGCTGGAAGCCTCGCTGCAGGCCTTCCCGCGCGAGCCGGCGCTGGCGCATGCGGTGGGCCGCGCCCTGGCGCAGCGCGAGCTGTGGGGCAAGGCGCGGCTGCTGCTGCAGCAGGCCGCCGATGCCGAAGAGCTGCCACTGGCCGCGCGCCGCGACGCCTGGGTGCTGCTCGCGCACCTGGCCGAGCAGCAGGGCGATGTCGAGCGCACGGCCGATTGCTATCGACAGGCTGCAACGGTCGCGGGAATCTGAAAAAAGCCTGCTATACTGCGAGGCTCAGCGGCTGTAGCTCAGTTGGATAGAGTACTTGGCTACGAACCAAGGGGTCGTGGGTTCGAATCCTGCCAGCCGCACCAAAAACAAGAAATGGAACAACGGGTTAGATGCTCAGGCGTCTAGCCCGTTTTTTCTTGCCGGCTTTTTCCGTTCAGCCGTTGCGAAACAGGAAGCTGTAGGCATTGAGCGCCGGCACGCCGCCCAGGTGCGCGTACAGCACCTTCGATCCTTCAGGGAACTCGCCCTGGCGCACCATCTCGATCATCGCGTGCATCGACTTGCCCTCGTAGACGGGGTCGGTGAGCATGCCTTCCTGGCGCGCGCACAGGCGAATCGCTTCCAGGGTGCCCTCGCTCGGCAACCCGTACTCGGGCCCGCCGAAGCGCGTGTCCAGCACCACGTCCTGGTCGGTGATGGCCCGGCCCAGCGCCACCAGTTCGGCCGTGTTCTGCGCGATGCGCAGGATCTGCGCGCGGGTCTGTGCCGGCTTGGCCGACGCATCGATGCCGATGACGCGGTCGGCACGGCCGTCGGCGGCAAAGCCGACCACCATGCCGGCTTGCGTACTGCCCGTGACCGAGCAGACGACGATGTAGTCGAACCTGAAGCCGAGTGAGGCTTCCTGGGCGCGCACTTCCTCCGCGAACCCGACGAATCCCAGCCCGCCCAGCCGGTGCTCCGAGCAACCGGCCGGGATCGGGAAGGGCTTGCCGCCGGCACGCCTCACATCGTCCAGCGCCTGCTGCCAACTTGGGCGGATGCCGATGTCGAATCCGGCCGCGTCGAGCCGCACGTCGGCGCCCAGGATGCGCGACATCTCGATGTTGCCGACGCGGTCGTAGACGGCATCCGAATAGTTGACCCAGTTTTCCTGCACCAGCACGCACTTCATCCCGAGGTGGGCCGCCACCGCGGCGACCTGGCGCGTCTGGTTCGACTGGATGCCGCCGATCGAGACCAGCGTGTCGCACTGTTCTGCGAGTGCTTCGGGGATCAGGTATTCGAGCTTGCGGGTCTTGTTGCCACCGAACGCCAGGCCGCTGTTGCAGTCCTCCCGTTTGGCAAACAGTTCGACCTTTCCACCGAGATGCGCACTCAGCCGCTTCAGGGGGTGAATGGGCGAAGGACCGAAGGTCAGCGCGTGGCGTGGGAAGCGATTCAGGTTCATGGCCGGAGTCCGGTGAAGTTCGACGTGCCGACATCGTAGGAACAATGGCCGTTCACAGGGTTGCAAATGAGGTCGCCTCGAAGCACCATTGATGGTCAATGGGTCGCCACTACCTGATTTACTTGCGCAGGAAGAAGAATGAACGCAACAAAGATTCGATCGACCAAGGGCGCTGCCAACCCGGTCCAGGCCCCGGGGCCGGCCGCCGATCTCGACCGCACCGACAAGTTGATTCTTCGGGCGCTTCAGCGAGATGCGTCGATATCGAACGTCGCGCTGGCTCGCATGGTGAACCTGAGTGCGCCCGCCTGCCTGCGTCGCGTCGACCGGTTGAAGAAGCTGGGCTTGATCACCGGCATCGTCGCGCTGCTGAGCCCGCGGGCGCTCGATGCGGGGATGACCGTGATGATCGGCGTGGTGCTCGACCGGTCGACGCCCGACTCGTTCGCGAAGTTCGAGAAGGCGGTCGCCAAGGTGTCCGGATGCATGGAGTGCCATGTCATCACCGGCGAGTTCGACTACTTCATGATCGTGCGAACCCGCGACAACGAAAGCTTCAACCGCCTGCATGCCGAGCAACTGCTGCAACTGCCCGGCGTGCGCCAGGTGCGCTCGTTCATCGGGCTCAAGCAGGTGTTGTCGACGACGCAGATTCCGATCTGATTGCCGCCCACGACTAGCGCTTCGCCTGGATCCCGCGCAGCTTCACCGCGTCGGACGCGATCGCGGCAAGCTCCAGCAAGGTCTTGCGCTGCGTCCTGTCCAGTTGCCGCGGGCGGTAGTCGATGACGCAGATGGAACCCAGCGCGAATCCATCCGGGTCGTAGACCGGCGCACCGGCATAGAACCGGAAGTGCGGCGCGCCCGCCACGGCCGGGTTGMCGGTGAAGCTCTCGTGCTTCGCCAGGTTCCTGATCTCCAGGACGTCCCGCTGCAGCACGGTGTGGTTGCAGAAGGCCCAGCTTCTCGGGGTGTCGGGCATCTCCAGTCCTTGCCGCGATTTGAACCACTGGCGCTCTGCGGTCAGGATCGTCATCAGCGCGATGGGGCTCTTCAGGTCATTCGCCGCGAGCCACGTCACCCTGTCGAATGGCGCTTCTGAAGGGGTGTCGACAAGGCGTGAGCGTTGCACGGCCTGCAGCCGGCTGCCCTCGTTCGGAGCGACCGGGAATCCGCTGCTGGCGATGTCGATGGCCGGACCCTCGTCCTGCGCAAGCTTCGTCAGCAGGTCCTCCAGATGGTCGAGCGAAATCTCGCGCACGCGTACCGCCGGCGCCGATGCGCCGCGCCGCGCGGAGGGCGCGATGGCAACGAGCTCCGCATCCTTGAAGCGGCCGTCGTTCGCCAGCGTCTCCAGCAGCCCGAGGCCCTGGCTTCCCCAGGCCTCCAGGTCGACGACGACGGCGGCAGGAAGGCGCCCCGCGACGGCCGCAGCCGCGGACCAGGTGCTCATCTGGAACTGAGGGGACACATGCCCGACCCGCTCGAGCACGGCCTCGAACCGTGGCCGACGGCTTTCGTTCGTGACCACGAGCACCGTTGCGGAGTGCGCGCGCCCTTGAGGCCTGCTGCCCGGCAACAGCGCTTCTACGTCGGAGCGATGGACCCGGCGATGGCCGCCCGGCGTCTTCCATGACGGAAGTCCGCCCCCCTCGATCAGGAGTTGCGTGGTGCGAACCGAGATGCCCAGAAGCTTGGCTGCTTCCGTCGTGGTCAGGACGTCGTCTTCCATGGAGGGTGGGGTGGCGGGATCGATGGGGACGGCAGCGTCACAGGCAAGGCGCAGAGCTTAAGCCAGCGCAGAGGACCCCCGATCAACCCAGGGTTCGTGTCGGTAATTCTATCAAATTTGCGTTATTTGATAGATTTGAAACATACTCCGCGCCGCGCGCAGCCAGCGTCGCACTCGCAACCACCCCTTCACCGGACATGACCATGACCTTGAACTCCAGCCAACCGCACGCCACGCCTGTTTCCTCCGATGGCAGGATCCCTGACAGCCACTTCGATTTCATCGTGTGCGGCGCCGGCACGGCCGGCTGCGTGGTCGCGGGTCGGCTGGCCGAGAACCCGGACGTGCGGGTCCTGCTCATCGAGGCCGGGGGTGATGACGAGGTCCTCGACGTGCAGCAGCCTGGAAACTGGCCGCTGAACCTCGGCTCCGAGCGAGACTGGAACTTCAGCGGCGCGCCCAACCCGCATCTCAACAACCGGCAGATCCCGCTGAACATGGGGCGTGTCCTGGGCGGCGGCTCGAGCATCAACGTGATGCTCTGGGCGCGCGGCCACATGAACGACTGGGAGGACTTCGCCGAGGCCAGCGGGAATCCGGCCTGGGGCTATGAATCCGTGCTGAAGATCTACCAGCGGGTGGAGAACTACGGCGGCACCCCGGATGCGAAGCGGCGAGGCGTGGGCGGCCCGGTTCACGTCTCCCCCGCCCGCCACCCTCAACCGGTGGCGAGCGCGCTGATCGATGCTGCGCGGCAGATCGGCATCCCTGCCTTCGAGAACCCCAACGGCGCGATGATGGAAGGCCGCGGCGGTGCTGCCATCAACGACCTCATCATCAAGGACGGACGGCGGAATTCCATCTACCGGGCCTACGTTCACCCCCGCCGCGGCCAGGCCAACCTGACGGTGCTGACCCACACGCTGGTCAGCCGCCTGGTGTTCGAGGGCAAACGCGTCACCGGCGTCGAGGTCATCCGCGACGGACGCACCGAACGCTTCACCGCCGACCGCGAAGTCGTCCTGTCGCTCGGCGCCGTCAACACGCCCAAGGTCCTGATGCAATCGGGGATCGGCCCGCAGGACGAATTGCGCCGTCACGGCATTCCGCTCGTCCAGCATCTGCCCGGCGTGGGTGCCAACCACCAGGACCATGTCTCGTTCGCCGTCATCTTCGCGTACGAGCACCCTCAGCAGGTCGGCCACGGCGGTTCGGAAGCGACGCTCTACTGGTCGAGCGACAGTTCGTTGCGCCTGCCGGACATGTTCCATTGCCAGGTGGAATTCCCCGTCCCGAGCGCGGAGACCGCGCCGCTCGGCGTGCCGGCGCATGGCTGGACGATGTTCGCGGGCCTCGCGCATCCGAAGAGCCGCGGCCGCATCACCCTGTCGGGCGCCGGCCCGATGGACAACCCGGTCATCCAGCCCAACACGCTGTCGGACCCGGATGATCTGCGAAGCGCCCTCGAGAACATCCGGTTGGTGCAGGACCTGGGCTCGCAGTCCGCGTTCAAGGGCCTCGTCAAGCGCGAGAGCCTGCCGGGCAGGCTCGCCGGGAAGGACCTGGAGAACTACGCACGCAATGCGGCCGTGACGTATTGGCACCAGTCCTGTACGGCGAAGATGGGCCGCGACGAGATGTCGGTGGTCGATGGTTCCCTGAAAGTCCATGGCGTACAGGGGCTGCGCATTGCTGACGCATCCGTCATGCCGCACGTCACCAGCGGCAACACCATGGCGCCTTGCGTCGTGATCGGTGAGCGTGCCGTCGAAGAGATCCGCGCGACCTGCGGCATCTGAACAAGAGCGGGCGAAGCGTCTTCGCCCCGTGCAATGCCCTTTCGAATCCGCGCCCCGACAGGCGATCGTTTATTGCGTGAATACTCATTCAACAGAATTTTTTGTAGACGATCTGGAAAGATTCGAATTCAAAGAGCAAGTTACGGCGGCTGAAATTGCAACCACGTTAACCGCCGTCTTCTCTACCATTTCGAAACGATTCGCGAATCCACTCAACCCTCTTCGACCGTCAAGGAACCTCACCATGAACATCACATTTCGCAAGCTCATCGTCGCCGCTGCGGCAACCGCCAGCATCGTCGGCGTTGGTGGTGGCGCCAACGCACAGTCTCCCCAGGTCAGGAACGTCGTGCTGGTGCATGGCGCCTTCGCAGATGGCTCGGGCTGGCGTGGCGTCTACAACGAACTGACCAAGCGCGGCTATCAGGTCACCATCGTCCAGAATCCGCTGACCTCGCTGGCCGACGATGTGGCCGCAACCAAGCGCGCGTTGGCACTCCAGAACGGTCCGACGATCCTCGTCGGCCACTCCTGGGGCGGCACCGTGATCACCGAGGCCGGTGTCGACCCGAAGGTCGTCGGCCTCGTCTACGTGTCGGCGCTGTCGCCCGACGCCGGTGAGACGACGAGCGAGCAGTACACCGGGTTCTCGGCCCCCGATTTCGTCATCGACGTCCAGGCCGACGGGTACGGCTTCGTCAACCGTGACAAGTTCAAGATCGGGTTCGCTGGCGATGCCACCGATGCGGACGTCGCGTTCCTGCGGGACTCGCAGGTGCCGATCAACATGTCGGTGTTCGGCACCAAGCTCACGCAGGCTGCGTGGCGGACCCGGCCGAGCTGGGCTGTCATCGCGACCGACGACAAGGCCTTCGACGTGCGGATGCTGCACAAGATGGCCAAGCGGATCGATGCCACCGTGACCGAGGTGAAAGCCAGCCACGCGGTCTTCATGACGCAGCCGAAGGCGGTCGCTGCCGTGATCGAGCGAGCCGCTCAGGACGCGGCGCGCAAGTCTCGCTGAGACCCGCCGCCCGCCAGCTGCTCGCTCGGCAGGCTGCGCAACAGCATCAGCAGGGCCGCTTCCAGATCCTGCTGGAAGCGATAGCGCAAGGCCGCCAGCTCGGGCAGCTCGATCACTTCGGCCGCGACCTGGGCCGGGTGGCTGAGCGGCCAGAGCCCGATGAGCAGCGGCAGGGCCAGGTGGATGCAACGCTCGAAGCTGGCTGCCGCGATCGACGGCACACAGGCGTGAAAGTCGAGCGCGGTCTCCTTGCGCACGGCCAGCAGGCCATGCTTGAACTCGACCATGCGCCCGGCTGAAATGTTGTGCTCGAGGATCGACGGGAAGATGCTGGTGAGCCGGCACAGCAGCGGGCGCGCCGCCACGGTGGCCGCGAACGCCCGCGCGATGTGCTCGACGGTTCCTGCGCGCTTGCGGTCCCGCCCCAGCGCTTTGCGCAGTTCGGCACGCCACACGACGAACTCCTCGACCAGCACATCCAGCAAGACGGCTTCGCTGCTCTCGAAGTACCGGTAGACGTTCGACTTGGTCATCCCGGCGCGCCGCGCCAGTTCGTTGATGCCCAGGTCATGCACGTCCGGCATGTCCAGCAGCAGCGCCTTCGCGGTGTCGAGCAGGTGGCGGCGGCGCTCCTCCTTCTGTTCGGGGGAGCGCGCGCGCAGGTACGGGGAGGGAGGGCTCATCGGGATCGTCGCTGGCAGGGATTTGCACGGGAAGGGGCTTGCGCAAGAGACCGATGGTCTGCTACATTGGAGACCATCAGTCTTCTAACGCTCGCAGCATAGCAAGGAAACACCATGGACATGAATGGCAGGACGGCGCTCGTGACGGGTGCTTCCTCGGGCATTGGCAAGGCCACCGCCGAGCGGCTGTCGACGGCGGGTTTCAAGGTCTACGGCACCAGCCGGCGTGGCGCCCACGCAGACCCGCAGTCCTTCGAGATGCTGTCGCTGGACGTGACCAGCGACGAATCCGTCGAGGCCGCCGTGGCGCAGGTGCTGCGCAGGGAGGGCCGCATCGACGTGCTCGTGAACAACGCGGGGTTCAGCACGGCCCCGGCCGGCGCGGAAGAGAGCTCGATGGCGCAGGCCCGGTCGATCTTCGAGACGAACTTCTTCGGGATCGCCCGGATGACCCGCGCCGTCGTGCCTCACATGCGGCGCCAACGCAGCGGTCGCATCGTCAACATCGGCTCCATCTTCGGCTTCCTGCCGGCGCCCTACATGGCGCTCTATGCCGCCACCAAGCACGCGGTCGAAGGCTATTCGGAATCGCTCGACCATGAGCTTCGCACGATGGGCGTGCGGGTCTCGGTGGTCGAGCCCGCGAATACCAGGACGCAGTTCGAGGCGAACCTGCTCGAACCCGACGCCAAGCTCGACGAGTACCGCGACGTTCGCGCGGCCGTCGGCAAGCGGCTGACCGAGCTGATCGACGAGGCAGACGAGCCGGCGGTGGTGGCCGAGACCGTGCTGAAAGCGTCGATCGCGGCCCACCCGAAGCTGCGCTACACGGCCGGCGGCCGCGCCGGCTTCCTGCAGTTGCTTCGCACCTTCGCACCGGCCGGCATGGTGGACGCCGGCATTCGCAAGAACCTGCGTCTCGCGGCGTGAGAACCATGAAAGCATTCGTTCTCCATCGATACGGCAAGAAGGGCGCATTGGAACTGGCAGAGGTGCCGATTCCGGAGCTGCGCGACGACGAGGTCCTGGTCCAGGTCCATGCCGCCGGCGTGAACCTGCTGGACTCCAAGATCAGGGACGGCGAGTTCAAGCTCATCCTGCCGTATCGCCTGCCGCTCATCCTCGGCCACGACGTGGCCGGGGTGGTCGTCAGGATCGGCCCGCGCGTGCGGCAGTTCAAGGTCGGTGATGAGGTCTGTGCGCGGCCGGACGACTTCCGGATCGGCAGCTTCGCTGAATTCGTGCCCGTCAAGGAAGCTTCGCTGGCGCTCAAGCCGCGAGGGCTCACGATGGAAGAAGCTGCTTCCATCCCGCTGGTGGCCTTGACGGCGTGGCAGGCCCTGGTCGTGAAGGCCGGCTTGAAGAAGGGGCAGAAGGTCTTCATCCAGGCCGGCTCCGGCGGCGTCGGCACCGTGGCCATTCAACTGGCCAGGCATCTCGGCGCCACCGTGGCCACGACGACGAGCTCGGCCAATGTGGATCTCGTGAAACGCCTGGGCGCCGACATCGTCATCGACTACCGGAACCAGGACTTCGGGGATGTCCTGCGCGACTGCGACGTGGTGCTGAACAGCCAGGACGGCAAGACGCTCGCAAAGTCCCTCCGCGTGCTCAAGGCCGGCGGGAAGCTCGTCTCCATCTCCGGGCCGCCCGATCCCGATTTCGGCACGGAGATCGGGGCACCCTGGTTCGTGAAGCTGGCCATGCGGCTGCTGAGCTCGGGCGTGCGGCGACAGGCGAAGCGCCGTGGGGTCGGCTACTCGTTCCTCTTCATGAGAGCGAACGGGAGCCAGTTGCGCGAGATCACGCGGCTCTTCGATGCCGGCGTCATCCAGCCGGTGGTGGACCGGGTCTTCCCGTTCGAATCGACCAACGAGGCGATGGCGTATGTCGAAGCGGGCCGCGCGAAGGGCAAGGTCGTCGTCAAGCTCCGGTGAGCGCGACATCCTGGGTTCCGTTGCGGGCATCTGTGTTATCGTTGATATCAATGAATTGATACCACTGATATCGGGCCTCACGCCCAGGAGATCCAGATGCCGCTGCCTTTCGTCGCTCCTGCCGCGAAGACCGCGAGTCCCTTCACGTCGTTCCGACCGGACCACGTGGGCATCCGCGTCGACGACATCGATGCGGCCATCGCCTGGTACACGAGCACCCTCGACTTTCGCGTGATGCACTCGATGGCGCTTGGCGAGCGCAGGTTCGTCTACCTGGCGCCTGCGGTTCACGACGACTTCTGGATCGAGTTGCTCGGAGGGCAGGAGTCCTTGCCGCGTCCGTCGCGGGGCGATGTCAGGGTGGCCGGCTGGGATCACGTCTGCCTGCGAGTCGACAACGCCGACGACACCGTCGAAGCGCTGCGCCGCCGTGGCGTGAACATCGTGCGGGACCCCTTCGACGTTCCGCCCATCAGTCACCGCATCGCCTTCTTCACCGACCCGTGGGGGAACCTGTTCGAGTTGTTCCAGCGCATTGGGGCGGTCGCGTGAAGGATGAATCCCGCACACGCATCGTTGCCGCCGCCATTCAACTGCTGGCCGAGGGCGGCGGCGACGCCGTGACCACGCGTGCCGTTGCCGCGGCGGCAGACGTGCAGGCGCCGGCGATCTACCGGCTCTTCGGCGACAAGGAGGGCCTGCTCGACGCCGTTGCGGAACAGGCGCTGGCCGACTTCGTCGCCAGGAAGCGAGCCGACAAGTCCGGCGTGGACCCCGTCGAGTCGCTCCGCAAGGGCTTCATGGGCTACACGTCATTCGGGCTGGAGAACCCCGAGGTCTTCGTGCTGATCTACGGCCGGCCCGGTCGCACGTCGAAGGCCGCGGTGGCGGGGCTGGCGGTGCTGCGCGACAGGATTCATGCGATCGCCCTGGCCGGCCGGCTGACGGTGAGTGAAGAGCGCGCGGTCGACCTCTGCCACGCGATGGCAAAGGGCACGGTGCTCGAGATGCTCGGCAGGGCCCCCGAGGCGCGTCGCGGCATGGCCGAGGCGGCCCGCGACGCGGTCCTGGGCGCCATCCTGAAGGACGCCCCGGTGAAAGACTCCGGCGTGGCTGCGGCGGTCTCGACGCTGCGTGCGCACCTGGCCGACCTGCCGGGACTCACCGCGGGCGAGAAGCAGCTCATGCACGAGTGGCTCGTGCGGGTCGCCGACCCGGCGCCCCGACAGGCGCCCACGGCAGGTCACGGTGCCGCGCGCCGCACGTAGGCGTCGCACCAGCCCTTGGCCGCCACCAGCTTGCGCGGGAACAGGGTGCACTCCGACCAGGCCTGGGCCGGCACGCGGTACAGCGCGCAGTTGTCGCAGGTGCTGCCGGCGGTGAACTTCGGATAGACCCGGCGGTCGACGCGCGCCGCGTCCTCGACGTAGCCCACCGCCTTCGCGTGGGGATCGCGCTCGTCCAGGTGCGGGAAGGTCGACGGGTCCGGTGGCGGCACCGGCTTCGGCTTGGCGTGCGCCGCCGGGAACCACAGCGCGGCGCCCACCGGCACCAGCCGGATGAAGCGACGCCGCGTGCAGGCGGGTGTGCCGCCGCGCGCGGCTTCGAGGTGGGTCTGGGTGGGCAGCGCCATGCGGTCTCCAGCGCAAGGGTCATCGAGCGGATCCATTGTTCGGTGCACTGCGGCGCCGCGATTTGACCCACGTCAATCGCGGGCCGCGGCACGCAGCTCGAGGTAGCCGCCCGCGCGGAACACCGTCAGCCGCGTGCCCGCCACCGAGCGCCACGACAGCAGCGCCCGCACGAAGTCGCCGCTGTCGCCGAGCGCCCGGCCGTTCATGCCGACCACGATGTCGCCGACGCGCAGTCCGAGCGTCGCCGCGACGCTGCCGCGCGCCACGGCATTGATGAAGGCGCCGCGCGCATCGGGCCGGCCGGCGTGCCAGGCCGCGAGCGGCGACACGTCCTCGAAGCCGGCGCCCAGCCGCGGGCGCGGCGCGGCCCCGTCGCTGCGCAGTTCCGCCACCACCTGCTGCACGACCTCGATCGGCATGAACAGGCTGACGCCCGAGCTGCCATAGGGGCCGACCACGGTGCGCAGGCTCATGCCGACGATGGCGCCGCGCACATCGAGCAGCGGCCCGCCGGAGTTGCCCGGGTTCAGCGTCAGGTCGCTCTGGATGAACAGCACCTCGCCGTCTTCCGCGAAATGGCGGGTCCGCCCGCCGACGATGCCGGCGACCACCGAGCGGTTCAGGCCGTACGGTTCGCCGACCGCCAGCACCCAATCGCCGGCGCGCAGCGCGGCCGAGCGGCCGAACACCGGTGCGGCGGCGGGCGGCACGTCCAGTTCGAGCAGCGCGATGTCCATGTCGCGATCGATGGCCCGCACCCGCGCCGGCCGCACGCGCTGGTCGGGCAGCTTGACGAGCACCTGGTTGGCGCCGGCGACGACGTGGGCGGCCGTCACGATCGCCCCGCCGTCGTCGATGAAGAAGCCGGCGCCGATGCGGGCCGGCAGTTCGGCCGTGCTCCACGGCGCCAGTTCGTCGCCGCGCGGCAGCGTGTCCTCGTCGAATTCGGCACGGGCATCCGCGCCGATCCCGTAGACGCCGACCGCGAACGCGCTGCCGCGGCTCACCGCGGCCGCAAAGCCCGCTGCCGGTGCGGGCGCCGGCAATGGCCCCAGGCCGGCGCATCCGGCCAGTCCGGCGGCCCAGGTACCGGCGATCAGCAGTGCAACGCGCAGGCGGCGCACGCCGTCAGCGCCCGCCCGGCGGCCGGCTGCAGTGGCCGATCGCCGGCCCGATGCCCAGCGGCGGCGGCAGGGCCCACAGGATCTTCTTGAAGACATGCCGGTAGTTGTCGTCCGGCGGGTGGCCGGCCAGCGGGTCGCGGTTGGCGCAGAACGCGCGGTCCAGTCCGACCCAGTCCTCGGCGGTCAGCACGCGCTGCGCGAGCGGCAGCACCTCGGTCTCCTCGGCCCGGATGTGCGCGAGGTAGAAATCGATGTAGCGCTGCATCGCCTGCTCGAAGCGGTCGCGGCGCTGGCACAGCTGCGCGGTGTCGGCCATCATCTCGAAGCCGAGCAGCTCGTGCTCCAGCTCGCGGATCGCCCGCTCGCCGTCGGCGTGCTCGCGGTCGAGCCGGTCGAGCACCTCGTCGCCTTCGGTCGTGCGCCTGCGCAGCAACGGGAACAGCAACTCGCTCTCCTTCGCATGGTGCAGGCGTTCGGGGAACTCGTCGACGTAGAACAGCATCGCGCGCAGCACGCCGAAATCCGGCAGGCTGCCGCGCCGCCGGTGGTCGGCCAGCAGCAGGCTGATCGAGCGCAGCATCGCCGACATGGCGCTGTGCTCTTCGAGGATGACGCGTACGGCAGCGTGTTGCATGGCAGTGTCCCGGCCGGCGATGGAGCCCGAGCTTGGCGCCGTTTCGCCCGACGCGTGTTGATCCGCGTCAACTCAGCGCGGGTCGGCGCGTCCTGCCGTGCAACGTGAACGTTCGTTCCAGCCGTTCCATCGCCGATTCAATGCGATCTTGTGATGCAGGTAACACATTGTGGAACCGGTACCACTCTGGTGGAAAACGGCGGCTTCATCGGGTTCAATGGCGGCCTCGACATCCAGCGCCCGCGCTCAAGGTCCCGCCATGGAACGCTCTGCCTTCATCCTCGTCGACGGTCGTCCCGCCCGCACCGCGATCGCCGTCGGCGTGCTCGCGCTGCTGGCTGCCTGCGGGGGGGCCGAGCCCGCGGGGGCGCCGCCCGCGCAGGATGGGGCCGCGGAG
>NZ_JBFUFQ010000165.1:0-12717 GCF_056403355.1 Rhizobacter sp. P2_H3
AGGTCGAACTGGGCCTGCGGCTCGCGGCCGGCGACGAGCGCGGCGCGTGGCGCGCTCGCGCGCACCTGGCCGACCTGGCGCTGGCGATGGGCGAGGTCGACGAGGCGGTGTATCTCGGCCACCAGCTGGTCGATTCGCTGCGCAGCAAGCGCGCCCCGGCCACGCTGTGCACCGCGCTGCTGAACCTGATGCATGCGCTGCTGGAGCACGGGTCGGTGGACGAGGCGTTCGCGCTGTCGCACGACGCGCTGCGGCTGGCCGCCGATTGCGGCCTGCTGTGGCAGGCGGCCGACACGCTGGCCTGGCTCGCCGCCTGCCGGGGCGACCTGGACACGGCCGCCGAACTCGCGGGATGGTCGGACGCGGCCTGCCGGCGCCGCGATGAGCCGCGTGCGGCATTGCATGCGCTGCGGCGCGAGAAGGCGCAGCGGCTGATCGGCGCGCTGCCCGCCGCCGCGCTCGAGCGCGCGATGAGCGCGGGCGCCCGGCTCGGCGAGGCCGACATCGTGGCGTTGTGGGACGCGGCAAGGAGCGGCTGAGGCCGCGCAGCCTCAGTGAAAGTCGTCCTCTCGCTGGTGGCGGACGGCCGCGACCACAACGGTTTCTTCATCGATGATCTCGAACAACGCGACGCAGCCGGTGCGGCCGCACGCGATCACGAGTTCGCGCAGGAACGGGCTGGAGGCCGCCTTTCGGCAGGTGAACGGAAACTTCTCCAGTGTCCGCAATCCCCCGGCGATCGCACCGAGGGCTTCTTCTGCCAGGGCCAGGTCGCCATCCTCGCGCGCGAACTCGCGTTCGATGAGGAAATCGCAGAGCCGGTCGAGGTCCTGCTGCGCCTCGCGCGTCAGCAGAACGCGAAAGCTCATCGCTTCGAACGACCCAGGGCCGTCCGGCGGGCCTGCGCACCGGCGAGCTTCTTCTCGAGCCCGCCGATGACCTCGTCCGCACTCACGAACCGGCCGTCGCGCTTCGCGGACTCGAGGGAGGCCAGCCCGCGTGCGATGAACTCCGCTTGCGCGAGGCGGCGGTTGACGCCTTCACGCACGGAAGCCTCGACGAACTGGGACAGGCTTTCTCCGCTCTGCAGCACGCGCTCCAGTTGCTCACGCAACTCGGGTTCGACACGGACGGCAGGAATGGTGGAGGACTTCATGGCCGCCAATGTAATTCATTTGCGACACATCGAGATCCTCTTCGGCACGCCAGCCCGGCGGGCGGCACCGGCGACGGGTCAGCGGGTGTCGTTCTGCACGACCGGGTCGACCGACGCCATGAGCTGGCCGGCGTCGTCGGTCACGTAGACCCGATACGCAAAGGCTCGCCCATCGGAGTTCCTGTTTTCCACGGTCGCAGACCTGCGGTCGGGCACCGAGTATTGCACCGCACCGAACTGATGATCGAGGTCTGGCGACTGCCACTCGATGCCGGTCGGGGACTGGAACTTGTAGCCTGACGACTCAATCTGGAAATTGATCGTCACGATTCCGTTGGCGACGGTCTGCGGGAGGTTCAAGACCTCCGGGCTGACGGTGGTCTTCAGCACGTCCTGATTGTTTTCGTCCTTGACCA
Source organism: Rhizobacter sp. P2_H3 (assembly GCF_056403355.1). Lineage (NCBI taxonomy): Bacteria > Pseudomonadati > Pseudomonadota > Betaproteobacteria > Burkholderiales > Sphaerotilaceae > Rhizobacter > Rhizobacter sp. P2_H3. Next base: position 1,573 of record NZ_JBFUFQ010000165.1, read on the forward strand.
CATAGGCGAAGACGTGAACTGTGATGGGAAGGCCCATGATGCATAGCTCCTTTGGCGCCGTCGCCGCCGTGCGCGGCGTCCAGCTGGTTGACGAGGTCGAGGTGTGCGGGCTCGCGGCAGCGCCCGATCAGCGGGTGTCGTTCTGCACCACCGGATCGACCGAGCCTCTCCGCTCCTCTTTGCTCGACTTCACGTTGACCGTATAGGGGTACGCCCTGCCGCTGTAGTTCTGGTTCTCGACCATGGCCTGCCTGCGGTCTGAGCTGTACCACGGTTGCCCGAACTGGTTGTCGGTGTCGCCGGTGAACACAATGCCGTTGTCATCGAAGATGACATCCACCGATTCGATCCTGAAGGTGATGGTGGTAGCCCCATCGAAAGGGAGCGCCGGCAGGTTCAGGACTTCGGGCGTTACGTGCGCATCCAGCTCACCGTTTTTGGTCGACGGGCCCACGTAGGCGACGATGCTGACTGTGATGGGAATGCTCATGATGTTTTCTTTCCTTTGGCGCTATTGCCGCCCCGCGCGGCGTCCAGCTGGTTGACGAGATCGAGATAAGCGGGGTGTCGGTACGAGGTGTGCTGGATGCGGTCGACCACCTGCCGGGCCGCCTCGCGATCGCCGAGGCGAAGGCGCACGCGCGCCAGCGTGGTCAGCACCGAGCCGTCGTCCAGTGCGGCGAAGGGTTGCAGCAACTCGGCCGCGCGGGCCCAGGCCGCCCGGGCCGCGGCAGGGTCGCCGTCGGCCTGCAGGTTGCCCAGTGTCTCGGCGGCGGTCGCCATCACCACGGTGAGGTTCACGCGGCCCAGCGTGCCCTTCGCCACCACCGACGACGACATGGACAGGTAGGCAGCGAGCTGCGACACCAGCGCCGCACGGTCCGCCGGCGCCAGCAGCGCCGAGTACGCGAGCGCACGCCCCTTCAGGTCGACCGAGTAGCGTGGCGAGGCGGGGCTGACGCCGTCCAGCCCCTTGGCGCAATCGACCGTGGCCGCGAGGCCGGCCGCGGCTTCGGCGGCGCGCGCCATCGCCAGGTCGACCTCCACCATGCGCAGCCGCGCGAAGCAGGCGTCGCCGCGCCAGAACAGGTTGGCCGGGTCTTCCTCGGCCAGCCGCTCGGCGATCGCGAGGCTCTCGCGTCCGCTCGCCTGCGCGTCGGCGAGATGGCCCATGTCGAGCTGGTGGCGGCTGATCGTGTTCAGCGCGCTGACGATGCCGCGCTGCGCCGTCTTGTTCTTGCCCCCGCCCGGCATCGCGCGGAACAGCGCGAGCTGCTGCTGCGTGTCCTTCAGCGCCGCCTCGTACTGGCCGAGTTGCTCGTGCGCGCTCGACAGGAAGCCATGGTTCTGCGCCAGCTCGAAGCCCAGCTCGGCGCGCTGCGGCAACAGCCGCTTCAGCACCGTGCCCGCGGCCTCCAGCGACACGATGGCCTCGGCCGGCCGCTCGGTGCCCAGCTGCACCGCGCCGAGGTTGACGTACGCGAAGGCCTCTTCGGCCTGCCAGTCGATGTTCGACGGGTCCAGCTTCGTCAGGCGCTCGCTCAGTTCGAGGTAGCTGCGGAAGTTCGCCTCGGCCGTCCTGCCGTCAGCCCGCTTCCACGCCGCATAGCCGACCCAGAACATGCTCTGCGCATGGTCGAAGATGCGCTGCCCGTCGTTCGGGAACTGCGCGGCGAGGCGCTGCGTCGTCGCGGCCGCCTGCTCGAACGCGGCCTGCGCCTCGGCCGGGTTGCCGCGCAGGTCGCGGATCTCGCCGATCAGGTGCATCGCGCGCGAGCGGTGGCCGAGCGCCGTCGCGTCCAGCCGGTCGGCTTCCTGCGAGCCGTAGTACGCGAGGGCCTTCTCGCCCACCGAATCCAGCACCTCCAGCCGGCCCACCGGCTCGAGCTTCTTGCGCAGGTCACCGAGCATGAACTCGATCAAGCCCTCGGCCTGCGCCCGCTGGTGCTGCGCCTCGTTGCGCGCGCGCACCGCCAGCACGGCCAGCAGCGCGAACACGACGACGCCGACCGCCGAGGCCGAAGCGATCCCCGCCAGCCAGCGCAGCCGGCGCTGCGTGTCGCGCTGCACCAGGTCGTCGAAGCCGACGCCGACCATGCCGGCCAGCAGCTTCAGCGCGGCGCGGCGCGGGCCGTCGCCCTCGGCGCGCTGGTCGGCGGCGATCGGCTCCAGCGGTTCGCCCGCGGCCTGCCCGTCGGCGGTCAGCGCAAAACGCAGCGCGGGCGGGAAACACTCGCTCGCCTCGCGGCCCGGCGTGTTGCTCGCGAACGGTTCGCCCGATGCGATCAGCGCCAGCACGCGGCCCTCGCCGTGCAGCCGCTTGAATTCGATGATCTCGCGGTTGACCCACGGCGAACGCGCCGCGTCCGGAGAGCAGACGACGATCAGCCAGCGGCTGGCCGCGAGCGCCTCCTGCACGCTCGCCTTCAGGTCGGCACCGGCGTTCAGCTCGTCGCGGTCGCGGAACAGCGGCAACAGGCGCGCCGGCACCGGCCCGTGCGGCGTCGCGCGCCCGACCAGCCGGCGCGGTACGCGGTAGGTCTCCAGCTGCCGCTGCAGCCGGCGCGCCACGGCCTTGTCGTGGTGGCTGTAGCTGATGAACGCCCCGTAGCGGGGCGAAGGATCGGTCGTCGAGAGGGCCGGCGTGTCCACGGCGCTCATCGCCGCGTATCCCTCAGGTGCGCCAGCATCGCATCGAGCCCGCGCCGGTCGCAGCGCTGCTCCACCGGGCCACCGGCGCGCGACCACAGCAGCCGCGGGCGCTGGCGCGGCCGGGTCGACAGGTGCAGCACCGGGATGCGGCGGCGGAAGGCTTCGTCGACCACGTCGGCCGTGCCGCCGGTGCCGCGCGACGGCGCGCCGTCCCACAGCGCGAGCAGCAGGTCGGCCTGGTCCAGCAGCGCATGGCCGGCGCGCAGGTAGCTGCGCCCGGCGACACCCAGCGGCCCGCGCAGCTCGGTGATGCGCGCCGCATCGCCCAGCAGCGCACGGTACTCGCGGCGCGATGCGCTGTTGCGGAAGCCGCGCGCGTACTCGTCGCGCGGGCGCGGCAGCACCGCATGCAGCGTGTAGCCCACCCGCAGGCCGAGCCGTGCGAGGTGGCGGTCGCTGCCCTCGGCCAGGTTGGACAGCAGCACCGGCTCGATGCAGCGCGACGCGCTCGCCAGGTGGGCAAGCAGCGGCTCGATCTGCGGCGTGATCAGGTCCAGCTGATGTTGTGAAATGCGATTCAATCGATGCCCCGTGACACCGACGTGCAGGCCCCTCGCCGGCAGCCGCGGGTGGCACGGCGCCGGCATCACGACTCCCTCGGGCTCCCTCACGTCGCTACTGCAGAACAGCACAGGTCAGTCCAGTTTTTCCTTCACGGCGGACATGGCCTCGCCCCCGAGCATAGGGCGCGATGACCCCGTGCCGGATGACTGCACGGTGCGCGCCATGCCGGCAGCGGTCGGAAGTGCGCAGGAAATCACGAGTGGCGCCGGCGTGGCGAGTGCATGAAAGCCCGCGAACAGCGCCGCAACCCCGAGAACGGCTGCAGCGAAGCGCAGCTGGGGCGTGTGCAGGAAGGAGGTCGGGCGCGTCGTTTTCATGGTCCGCATGGTCGGCGGCGCAGTGGCTCGCCGTCCTGAAGCGCGGCTGAATTCTCCTGAAGGTGCTGTCCCTGGCCGGACAGCCGGCGCGCCCGCGAACTCCTAACATCGGACGCCATGTCGTCCGCACCCTACCTCCCGCAGCGCCCCGGCCGCAGCCGTTTCGTCGACCTGCGCGGCCTGCGCTGCCACCTGCACGAATGGGGCGATGCGGCCCAGGCCACCGCCGAGCGGCCGACGCTCGTGATGCTGCACGGCTGGATGGACGTCGGTGCGTCGTTCCAGTTCGCCGTCGATGCGCTGGCGGCGATCGAGGGCGACGGGCGCCACGTGGTGGCACCGGACTGGCGCGGCTTCGGCCTGAGCGACCCGGGCGGCACCGACTGCTACTGGTTCCCCGACTACCTGGGCGACCTCGATGCGCTGCTCGACGGGCTGGCCGGCCCCGGCGAGCCGGTCGACCTGCTCGGCCACAGCATGGGCGGCAACGTCGCGATGGTGTATGCCGGCGTGCGGCCCGAGCGCATCCGCCGGCTCGTCAACCTGGAAGGCTTCGGCCTGCCGGCCACGCGACCGGCCCAGGCGCCCAAGCGCTACCTGCAGTGGCTGGACGAGCTGAAGCAGCCGGTGGAACTGCGCCCGTACGACAGCCTGGCCGCGGTCGCCGAGCGGCTGCGCAAGACCAACCCGCTGCTGCGCGAGGACCGCGCGGCCTGGCTGGCCGGCCACTGGTCGCGCCAGGCCGAGGACGGACGCTGGCACATCCTCGGCGACCCGGCCCACAAGCGCGCCAACCCGGTGCTGTACCAGAAGGACGAGGTGCTGGCCTGCTGGCAGCGCATCGCCGCGCCGCTGCTGTGGGTCGAGGGCGACCGCACCGACGTCTCGAAGTGGTGGGGCGACCGCTACCCGCGCAGCGACTTCGACGCCCGCCTGGCGCTGGTGCCGCAGGCCGAGCGCCAGGTGCTGTCGCCGGCCGGGCACATGCTGCACCATGACCAGCCCGAAGCGCTCGCCGCCCATCTGGCACGCTTCCTCGGCGCCTGACCGGCCGCCCTGCCCGTGCGGGCATGCCGTGCGTGCGAAAATCCCGCGATTCACAAAACACACACGGGAACTGCACCATGGACGTCGAACACATCAATGCCATCGGCAACACCCTGGCCGACCTGACCGAGCGCACGGTCGGCCTCCGGGGGTATCTTTGACTACGATCGCAAAGCACTGCGACTGAACGAGGTCAACGCCGCGCTCGAGAATCCCAAGGTCTGGGACGAACCGAAGCGCGCGCAGGAGCTGGGGCGCGAGAAGCGCACGCTCGAGCAGGTCGTCGAGACCATCGACCACCTGACCGGCAACCTGGCCGACAACTCCGAGCTGTACGAGATGTCGAAGGCCGAGGGCGACACCGACGGCCTGCAGGCCATCGAGGCCGAGACCGCCAAGCTGGCGGAGATCGTCGACGGGCTCGAGTTCCGCCGCATGTTCAACAACCCGGCCGACCCGCTCAACTGCTTCCTCGACATCCAGGCCGGCGCCGGCGGCACCGAGGCCTGCGACTGGGCCGGCATGCTGCTGCGCCAGTACCTGAAGTACGCCGAGCGCAAGGACTTCAAGGCGACGGTCGAGGACCAGTCCGACGGTGAAATCGCCGGCATCAAGAGCGCCACCATCAAGGTCGAGGGCGAGTACGCGTTCGGCCTGCTGCGCACCGAGACCGGCGTGCACCGCCTGGTGCGCAAGAGCCCGTTCGATTCCGCCGGGGGCCGCCACACCAGCTTCGCCAGCGTGTTCGTCTACCCCGAGGTCGACGACACGATCGAGATCGACATCAACCCGTCGGACGTGCGCACCGACACCTTCCGCGCCAGCGGTGCCGGCGGCCAGCACATCAACAAGACCGACTCGGCGGTGCGCCTCACGCACATCCCGACCGGCATCGTCGTGCAGTGCCAGGACGGCCGCAGCCAGCACAGCAACCGCGACGTGGCCTGGAAGCGGCTGCGCTCGCGCCTGTACGACCATGAGATGCGCAAGCGCATGGAAGAGCAGCAGAAGCTGGAAGACACCAAGACCGACGTCGGCTGGGGCCACCAGATCCGCAGCTACGTGCTCGACCAGAGCCGCATCAAGGACCTGCGCACCAACGTGGAGATCTCCAACACCCAGAAGGTGCTGGACGGCGACCTCGACCAGTTCATCACCGCCAGCCTGAAGCAGGGCATCTGATGACGCAGCTGAAGGCCCTGCTCTTCGACCTGGACGGCACGCTGATCGACAGCATGCCGCACCACCACGACGCCTGGGTCGAGTGGCACCGCCGGCGCGAGCTGACCATCGACGCCGAGCGCTTCTTCCTGGAGACGGCCGGGCGCAGCAACGTCGAGATCTTCACCGACATGCTGCCCGGCCGCAGCACCGATGACTACGCCGCACTCGCCGCCGAGAAGGAGGCGATCTACCGCGACATCGCCGCCACGCGGCTCGGGTTGATCGCCGGCACGCACGAGCTGCTCGACCGCGCCGCCGGCCTCGGCTTGAAGCTCGCGGTGTGCACTGCGTCGACGCCGCAGAACATCGCGCTCGCCTACGAACGCTTCGGCATCGGCGACAAGGTGCAGACCACCGTCAGCCCGGCCGACGGCCTGCGCGGCAAGCCGCACCCGGACATCTTCCTCGAGGCCGCGAAGCGCCTCGGCGTGGACCCGGCCGAGTGCCTGGTCTTCGAGGATGCGCCGCTCGGCGTCGAGGCCGCGCGCCGCGCCGGCATGAAGGCCGTCGCGCTGACCACGACGATGGCCGCCGCCGCCTTCGCCGGGTTCGACAACGTCGTCGCCGTCGTGCCCGACCTGCTCGACATCCGGCTCACCCTTCCGATCCATCAGCCCTGACGAAAGAAGAACACCATGCGTGAAGGCACTGCCCCGCTGATCCGCCGCGAGGACTACACCGCCCCGGCGTTCTGGATCCGCACCGTCGACCTGACGTTCGACCTCGACCCGGCGAAGACGCTGGTCATCAACCGCATGACGATGGAGCGCAACACCGCGCTGCCGCCGCAGCCGCTGCGCCTGCACGGCGAAGACCTGACGCTGACGCGCGTGCTGGTCAACGGCGAATCGGTGTCGTTCCGCCATGAAGACGGCATGCTCGTGATCGACAGCCTGTCGGACGTGCCGGCCGGCGAGTTCACGCTCGAGATCCGCAACACCTGCGCGCCCGAGAAGAACACGCAGCTGTCGGGGCTGTACACCTCGGGCGGCGGCTTCTTCACGCAGTGCGAGGCCGAGGGCTTCCGCCGCATCGCCTATTTCCTCGACCGCCCGGACGTGATGGCGGTCTACACCGTGACGCTGAAGGCCAGCAAGAAGGCCTACCCGGTGCTGCTGTCGAACGGCAACCTGGTGCAGCAGGGCGAGCTCGACAACGGCCGCCACTTCGCGAAATGGCACGACCCGTTCCCGAAGCCGAGCTACCTGTTCGCGCTGGTCGCGGCCGACCTGGTGGCGCGCGAGCAGCACGTGCGCACCCGCTCGGGCAAGGACCACCTGCTGCAGGTGTACGTGCGCCGCGGCGACCTCGAGAAGACCGAGCACGCGATGAACTCGCTGATCGCGAGCGTGGTGTGGGACGAGGCCCGCTTCAAGCTGCCGCTCGACCTCGAGCGCTTCATGATCGTCGCGGTCGGCGACTTCAACATGGGCGCGATGGAGAACAAGGGCCTGAACATCTTCAACACGAAGTTCGTTCTCGCCAACCCGGCGACCGCCACCGATGTCGACTACGCCGGCATCGAGAGCGTGGTCGGCCACGAGTACTTCCACAACTGGACCGGCAACCGCATCACCTGCCGCGACTGGTTCCAGCTGAGCCTGAAGGAAGGCCTGACGGTCTTCCGCGACCAGGAATTCAGCATGGACATGGCCGGCAGCCCGACGGCCCGCGCCGTCAAGCGCATCGAGGACGTGCGCCAGCTGCGCCAGATGCAGTTCCCCGAGGACGCCGGCTCGATGGCCCACCCGGTGCGCCCGGACAGCTACGTCGAGATCAACAACTTCTACACCGCCACCATCTACGAGAAGGGTTCGGAAGTGGTGCGGATGATGCAGACGCTGGTCGGCCGCGAAGGCTTCGCGCGCGGCATCACGCTGTACTTCGCGCGCCACGACGGCCAGGCCGTGACCTGCGACGACTTCGCGCAGGCCATCGCCGACGCCAACCCCGACAGCGAACTCGCGAAGCACCTGCCGCAGTTCAAGCGCTGGTACAGCCAGGCCGGCACGCCGCGCGTCAACGCACGCGGCCGCTACGACGCGCCGAGCCGCACCTACACGCTGGGCATCGAGCAGAGCTGCCCGGCGTCGCCAGGGCAGGCGGTGAAGGAGTCGTACGTGATCCCGGTCGCGATGGGGCTGCTCGGCCGCGACGGCCAGCCGCTCGCGCTGCAGCTCGAGGACGAGCCGGCCGCCGGCGGCACCGAGCGCGTGCTGGTGCTGCATGAATCGCGCAGCTTCTTCACCTTCGTCAACGTCGACGTCGAGCCGGTGCCGTCGTTGCTGCGCGGCTTCTCGGCGCCGGTGGTGCTGATCGACCACCTGTCCGACGAAGACCTGCTGGTGCTGCTGAAGCACGACAGCGACCCGTTCAACCGCTGGGAAGCCGGCCAGCGCCTGGCGCTGAACCGCCTGCTGGCGGCGGTGGCGAGCGAGCAGCCGCAGCAGCCGCTGGACGCCGCCTTCATCGAGGCGATGCGCGCGGTGCTGCGCCACCCGGCGCTCGATGCCGCCTTCAAGGAACTCGCGCTGACGCTGCCGAGCGAGACCTACGTCGCCGAGCAGCTGAACGTGGTCGATCCGCAACGCATCCATGCGGCGCGCGAATCGATGAAACTGCAGCTCGCGCAGGCCTTGCGCGACGACTGGCAGTGGGCGTTCGAGGCCCACCAGGTGCGCGGCGGCTACTCGCCCGACCCGGTGTCGGCCGGCAAGCGCGCGCTGGCCAACCTGGCGCTGGCCATGCTGTGCCTGGACGCGACCCGCCACGGCGACGCCGTGTGGCCGGGCCGCGCCTACCAGCGCTTCAAGGACGCCGGCAACATGACCGACCGGCTGGGCGCGCTGGCGGCGCTGGTGCATGCGCATGCCGAGCTGGCCGAGCCGGCGCTGCAGCGCTTCCACGAGATCTTCAAGGGCGAGCCGCTGGTCATCGACAAGTGGTTCGCGCTGCAGGCCGGTGCCCCCGAGAAGGACGGCCGCGTGTTCACCCGCGCGAAGCAGCTGCTGCAGCACCCGGACTTCTCGCTGAAGAACCCGAACCGCGCGCGCAGCCTGATCTCGGCGCTGTGCATGCTGAACCCGGCCGCCTTCCACCGCAGCGATGCGGCCGGCTACGTGTTCTGGGCCGACCGGATGATCGAGCTCGACAGCCTGAACCCGCAGCTCGCCGCGCGCGTCGCCCGCGTGATGGACCGCTGGAGCAACCTGGCCGAGCCATACCGCACCGCGGCAGGCGAGGCGCTGAAGCGCGTCGCGGCGAAGGCCGACCTGTCGAACGACGTGCGCGAGATCGTCGGCCGGGCGCTGCAATCCGGCGAGGGCGCAGCATGACGCAGCGCCTGACCCCGAAGCGCATCAGCCTGACGCAGTACCTGATCGAGCAGCAGCGCAGCCACGGCAACATCCCGGCCCAGCTGCGCCTGCTGATCGAGGTGGTGGCGCGCGCCTGCAAGCGCATCAGCATCAGCGTCAACAAGGGCGCGCTCGGCGGCGTGCTCGGCAGCGCCGAGACCGAGAACGTGCAGGGCGAGATGCAGAAGAAGCTCGACATCATCGCCAACGAGGTGCTGATCGAGGCCAACGAATGGGGCGGCCACCTCGCGGCGATGGCCAGCGAGGAGATGGAGGGCATCTACGTGGTGCCCAACCGCTTCCCGCAGGGCGAGTACCTGCTGCTGTTCGACCCGCTCGACGGCTCGAGCAACATCGACGTGAACGTCAGCATCGGCACGATCTTCTCGGTGCTGAAGAAGCCGGAGAGCAGCGTGGGCACCGGCGTAGGCGTCAGCGAAGCCGACTTCCTGCAGCCCGGCTCGCAGCAGGCGGCCGCCGGCTACTGCGTGTACGGCCCGCAGACGATGCTGGTGCTGACGGTGGGCGACGGCGTCGCGATCTTCACGCTCGACCGCGAGGAAGGCGCCTGGCTGCTGACGCAGGACGGCGCGAAGATCCCGGAAGACACGAAGGAATTCGCGATCAACATGAGCAACCTGCGGCACTGGGCGCCGCCGATGCAGCGCTATGTGGAGGAATGCCTGGCCGGCAGCACCGGCCCGCGCGGCAAGGACTTCAACATGCGCTGGATCGCCAGCATGGTGGCCGACGTGCACCGCATCCTGACGCGCGGCGGCGTGTTCATGTACCCGTGGGACCGCCGCGAGCCGAAGAAGGCCGGCAAGCTGCGGCTGATGTACGAGGCCAACCCGATGGCCTTCATCGTCGAGCAGGCCGGCGGCGCGGCGACCAACGCGGGCCAGCGCATCCTCGACCTGCAGCCGACCGCGTTGCACGAACGCGTCAGCGTGATCCTGGGTTCGAAGAACGAAGTTGAGCGCGTCACGGCCTATCATTGCGAACCTGACCGCGAAAACGGCTGAAACCCGAGCTATACTCGCTGGCTTCACGCCGGTGTAGCTCAGTTGGTAGAGCAGCGCATTCGTAATGCGAAGGTCGGGAGTTCGACTCTTCTCACCGGCACCAACATCGCTGGTCCCTCCGGGGGCCGGATCAAGAAAAGCCGCTTCACAGCGGCTTTTTTTGTGCCCGTTTGATTCCGGTTCAGGCCGGCATCGCCGCTGGCCCGCCGCTCAGCTTGAACACCGCGACCGCGTCCACCAGCATCCGCGCCTGCTGCTTCAGGCTCTCGGCCGCCGCCGCGCCCTCTTCGACCAGCGCCGCGTTCTGCTGCGTCGCCTGGTCCATCTGCGAGACCGCCTCACCGACCTGCGACACGCCCGAGCTCTGCTCGACCGCCGCCTCGCTGATCTCGGCCACGATGTCGCTGACGCGCTGGATCGCGGTGACGATCTGCTGCATCGACTGCCCGGCGTGATCGACCAGCGTCGTGCCCTGCTCGACCTGCGCGACGCTGTGGCCGATCAGCGCCTTGATCTCCTTGGCCGCCGCTGCACTGCGCTGCGCCAGCGTGCGCACCTCGGCGGCCACCACCGCGAAGCCGCGGCCCTGTTCGCCGGCCCGAGCTGCTTCCACCGCGGCATTCAGCGCCAGGATGTTGGTCTGGAATGCGATGCCGTCGATCACGCCGATGATGTCGACGATCTTCTTCGACGACGCCTGGATGCCGCGCATCGTGTCGACCACCCGGCCCACGGCCGTGCCGCCGTCGGTTGCCGCGCCGGACGCAACCAGCGCCAGCTGGTTGGCTTGGCGCGCGTTGTCGGCATTGCTGCGCACTGTCGCGTTCAGCTCTTCCATCGTCGCGGCGGTCTGCTGCAGCGCACTCGCCTGCTCCTCGGTGCGCTGGCTCAGGTCGAGGT
>NZ_JBFUFQ010000166.1:0-12716 GCF_056403355.1 Rhizobacter sp. P2_H3
GGCGTGCTCGGCCCCGAGGCCGGCTGGCTCGAGGCCGCCTTCATCGACGCGACACCGACGCGCCCGGCCAGCCTGCGGCTGCGCTACGCGCCGGCGCTCGCGCCGCACAGCGGCCGGGTCGTGATGGCGGTGCGGCGCTGGCTCGACCTCGATGCCTCGCCACAGACCATCGACGACGTGCTGCGCGACCTGCCCGGCGCGCCCGGCCTGCGGCTGCCGGGCAGCATCGACGCGTTCGAGATGGCGGTGCGCGCAGTGCTCGGCCAGCAGGTCACGGTGGCCGCGGCGCGCACGCTGGCGCGGCGGCTGATCGAGCGCTTCGGCGAGCCGGTCGCGACGCCGTGGGATGACGTGGCGCGCTGCTTCCCGTCACCGGCCGCGCTCGCTGGAGCACCGTTGGAGCGCATCGCCGAGCTCGGCATCATCCGCAGCCGCGTCGGCGCGATCCAGGCGCTCGCCAACGCCTGGCCCGAGCTGACCCGGCTGCTCGCGCTGCCCCACCAGCCCGAGGCGCTGATGAGCGCACTGGCCGAGCTGCCCGGCATCGGCCCGTGGACGGCGCACTACCTCGCGATGCGCGCGCTCGGCTGGCCCGATGCCTTCCCGCCGAAGGACGTGGCGGTGCTGAACGCGATGAAGGCCCTGTTCGGCACGCAGAACCAGCGCGAGGCCGATGCCCGCGCCGAGGCCTGGCGGCCGTGGCGCTCGTATGCGGTGCTCAGGTTGTGGAACAGCCTGGCACCCGTTCCTCCAGCTCTCTCTTCACCTGTTCCTTCCTCTTCCGGAGCAACACCATGAACACTTCCAGCACGCCCGCTACCCTGTCGCGCCGCCTGCAGGCCGTCTGCGTAGCGCAGGCCGCATTCGATTCGCCGCTCGGCCCGATGCTGCTCGCGCGCACCGCGAACGGCGTGGCCGGCATGTGGTTCGACGGCCAGAAGGCGCATCCGGGCGACCTGCCCACCGTGCCGCACGACCCCGATGACCCGTTGCTGAAAGAAGCCGCGCAGCAGCTGCGCGACTACTTCGCCGGCCGGCGCACGCAGTTCGAGCTGCCGCTGGACCTGCAGGGCACGCCGTTCCAGCAGATCGTCTGGCAGGCGCTGCTGCGCATCCCGGCCGGCGGCACCTGCACCTATGCGGCGATCGCACGCGAGGTCGGCGCGCCGCAGGCGGTGCGCGCGGTCGGTGCGGCGGTCGGGCGCAACCCGGTGTCGGTGATCGTGCCGTGCCACCGCGTGCTCGGCCACGACGGCAGCCTCACCGGCTATGCCGGCGGGCTGCACCGCAAGCAGGCGCTGCTGCAGCTCGAAGGCGCTGACGGGGTCCCGGGCCTGCGCGAGGCCACGTCTTGAAGCGCGCCGACGGGATCGAACTGACCGGGCTCGCCGCGATCTGGGGCGCGTCCTTCCTCTTCATGCGCATGGGTGCGGCCGAGTTCGGCCCGGTCGCGCTGGCCGCCGTGCGCGTCTGGGGCGCCACGCTGTTCCTGCTGCCGCTGCTGATGCTGCGCGGCCAGGGCGGCGCACTGCGCACCCACTGGCGGCCGATCTTCATCGTCGGCCTGACGAACTCGGCCCTGCCCTTCCTGTGCTTCAGCTACGCCGCGCTGTCGATCACGGCCGGGCTGTCGTCGATCTTCAACGCGGCCACGCCCTTGTTCGGCGCGCTGATCGCCTGGGGCTGGCTGCGCGACAAGCTGACACCCGCGCGCACGCTGGGCCTGGCGATCGGCTTCCTCGGCGTGCTGTGGCTCGCGTGGGACAAGGCGAGCTTCAAGCCCGGCGCGAGCAGCGGCTGGGCGGTGCTCGCGTGCCTCGCGGCGACGCTGCTGTACGGCTTCTCCGGCAGCTTCACGAAGCGCTTCCTCACCGGCGTGCCGCCGCTCGCGGTCGCCACCGGCAGCCAGCTGTCGTCGGCGCTGGTGCTGGCGGTGCCGGCGCTCGTGTGGTGGCCCGCGGCGATGCCGTCGGCCACCGCCTGGTCGGCCGCCGCGCTGCTGGCGGTCGGCTGCACCGGCATCGCGTACATCCTGTTCTTCCGATTGATCGCCCACATCGGGCCGGCGAACGCGCTGTCGGTCACCTTCCTGATCCCGGTGTTCGCGGTGCTGTGGGGCTGGCTGTTCCTGCACGAAGGCCTGACGCCGCAGATGCTGCTGGGCTGCGCGGTGATCCTGCTCGGCACCAGCCTGACGACCGGCGTGCTGAAGCCGCCTGCCTGGTTTTCCAGACATCCAGCCTGATTTGCATGGTTTTCCATTCAATGTATAGTGAAGCAGTCATTCTGAACAAAATGATTGCTTTGCCATGCAAACTGATGTTTCGTTGCCGGCCCAGCTGAAGGCCTTGCGCCGCGCCGGCGGCCGCTCGCTGGTGAGCCTGGCCGAGCGCACCGGGTTGAGCCGGCTGACGGTGGCCGCGGCCGAGGGCCAGGCCGATGCGCGGCTGTCGACGCTGACGGCGCTGTTCGACGAGCTCGGCTACGTGCTGGTGCCGGTGCCCAAGCCGCTGCTGGCCGAGACGGTCGCGTTCATCGCCAACCAGGGGCAGTCGGTGTCGCTGCCGGCGGGCGTCAGCGCGCCGCTCGGGGTCGGGCAGCAGGCGTTCCAGTACCGCGTCGGCAAGGACGCCAACGCCAACGCCGACATTGACGACGACGACGGCGAGGCGCCCTCGTGAGCCGCAGCGACCCGATCACGATGGCCGAGCTGCGGCTGCACGTGCCCGATGCGGCGCAGCCGCGGCGCATCGGCTGGCTCTCGCAGGTCGGCGACAACATCCGCGTCTCGTTCGACGACGCCTACGTCGGCGACGCAGCGCGGCCGACGCTGTCGCAGCTGTACCGCGGCGCCGGCGAGGCGCAGACGCGTGCGATCCTGAGTGCCGTCAACGACGAGCGCCTGGTGCGCATCGGCCGGCTGCCGGTGTTCTTCGAGAACATGCTGCCCGAGGGGCACAACCGCGACCGGCTGGCCGAGCGGCGCGGCGTCGAGCGCGACGACGAGTTCGAGTTGCTGGCGGCGGCCGGGCACGACCTGCCCGGCGCGCTGGAGGTGCTGCCGGCGCACGAGGTGCCGACCGGCGTGGTCGAGCTGCATGCGACGAAGCGGCTGGAGCCGCTGCAGCCGTCGGCGGTGGCGGCGCCGGTCGAGGACGGTTTCTCGCTCGGCGGCTTCGTCACGAAGTTCTCGATGGTGCACCGCGGCGCGCGCTACGTGGTGCGCAGCGGCACCGAGGCCGGCGAGGTGCTGGTGAAGCTGCCGTCGACGGCTTACCCGGACCTGGTGCACAACGAGGCCTGCTGCTACCGGCTGGCCGAGGCGGTGGGTGTGCAAACCGCCGGCGCGAGCGCGCGGCCGGTGGCCGAGCTCGATCTGCCCGGCGTCGCGCTGCCGTTCAGCCACTACCTGCACGTGCCGCGCTTCGACCGCCGGCCCTTGCTCGACGGCCGCACGCAGCGCGTGCATTTCGAGGAGCTGACGCAGGCGCTGGGCATCGACAGCCGCCGCAAGTACCGCGACCTGCCGGCCGCGATGCGGGCCTTGCTGGTGCTGCTGAAGCAGTCCCCGGCCAGCGATGTGCACGAGCTCGACGAGGTGTTCCGCCGCTGGACCGCGTATGCGCTGATGGGCAACACCGATGCGCACTCGAAGAACTGGGCGCTGGTGTACGCCGACGGCGTGCACCCGCGGCTCGCGCCGGCCTACGACATGGTCTGCGTCGCCGCGTATTTCGACCCGGCCGACCCGCGCGCGCTGGCGCAGAACCGCAAGATGGATGAATCGCTGCGGGCCTGGGGCGAAGACGCCGCCGAGGCGCTGGCCAAGGCAGCGGGGCTGCTGGCCTTCAACCGCTTCCGGCGCATCGTGCGCGAGACGCGCGAGCGCGCCCGTGCGCGGTGGCCGGCGCTGCTGGCGGACGCGCCGGAACGGGTGGCACGCACGATCACGCAGCGATTGACGTAGGCCTGGGTGCGACGGGGCGCGCGTCGCGGCGGGTGAGGGGATGGGCTGGGGGCTCAGCTTCGGCGGTCGGCCCTGGCGGGCCGACTCCACGAAGAAGCTCGGCTTCAGGGGTGCATCGCCAAACTCCCGCCGCTCGCTTCGCTCGCTGTGGTCAAACAGTGTCGATGAGTCAGTCCACGAAGCGCGCTGGCGCGCGCCAYCCCYGAAGCCGATCTTCTCCGTCGCCTCAGAAGTCGCCCCCARCCCATCCCCTCACCCGCCGCTCAACACCCACCGCTCTTGTTGGGGGGAAAAGATTGAAGTGACCGACGAGCATGCGAGCGGCCGCGCGCCCGTTCTTCATGGGTTCCTACGAGCAGCTGTTGACCAGATTCCCGAACAGGTGCGCCGAATCGAACGCGAACTCGCCGCGGTAGCTCGCGCCGTCGGCGAGCTCCGCCGGCGTCACGGCGTGCGCAGCGAGGTTCGCGATCGCCAGGGCGATGGCAGCGGGATTCCCTGTCCGGCGACTTCAATGATCCGAGTCGTAGTACAGCGGATCGTCGTGATGGCGCTGCGACGGATAGAAGCTCCCTTGCGGAGGCGTGTTGTAGCTGACGCTGCTGACCGGCTCCGCATACCCGCTCGGCCCGCTGCTGGGCGCCAAGGTCTGCTGATACTGGCTGTGCGGCGTGTAGTACTGGCCGGGATCCTCCGGATGCGGCGCATGCATCGGGAAATCCTGGTTGAACTGCGAGTACATCGCGCCGGCCGCGTCCTCCCCCGAAAGATCCATGTCCGGGTTGTGATGGTGAATCATCGCGGCCGCCCCGCCGGCGGTATACGGCGTCATCGGGAACACCGCCGAGTAGGTGTTCTGGACGCCGCCACGGCCATACCGCGCATTGCGCAGCGGCTGGACGTGCGGCTGCAGGAACACGCCTGCCTGGCCGCGGTAGTTGCGGTCATGCGACGGGTCTTGCGACGACACCACCATCACGGTACCGCCCCGGCTGTCCGGGATGTGCCGGCCCGGGTTGACGACGTAGACGCCGTCGGTGCAGGCCTCACCGCCATCCGGGTCGCCGATGCCTGCATGATGACCCGCATACAGCCCCTGGGCCGCAATGTTGTCGCGGTCGCGCCGGCGCGTCGAGTGGTGGTAGGTCCGGTAGCCCTGCGGGTTCGGCAGGTCGCGCCGCGGCGCCATCGTCGACGCGCTCGGGCGGCGGTAGCCGCCGTCCGACTCGTCGCCCGACGAGATCGAATCGAAGCTGTCGCGCCGGCGACGGCCGCCGCCGCCCGGGATGCCGATCGCCCCCGATCGCGGCGGCGACGCCCCCCATGAATCGCCAGCCGGCCCACGCGAGCGGGCCGGGATGTCGCGGGGCTGGGTACTGGAACCCCCTGAGTACGAGCCGTAGCGCGGCCCGACGCGACCGTAGTCTGGCATGGTGAATTCCTTTCCTCTGGAGTGAATGAGGAATTCAGTATTCGCCTGGCGTCGACACGGATCGTCCCGCTCGAGCGAAGCCATGGGCGGGAAATGCGAAGCACCGCGTCGTCCCCCGGCTGCCGCGCTCTTCAGTCGAACTTCAGTCGAACGCCAGCACCTCGTCGCCCGGTGCCGCCTCGCAGCCCGCACCAAGCGGCTGCCAGCCGCGGCGCACGACGACCTTGCGCTCGTCGTGGCACAGCTCCACCCGTTCGGCCTGYGGCAGCTGCCGGTGCACGAAGGCCTCGACGGCGGCCGGCGTGCTGATGTGCAGCTTCAGCGCGTACAGGTCGTCGAGCGGGTGGTCGTCGACGTGCAGCAGCGGCACGAACTGCGCCGCGAACAGCAGCCCATGCGAGCCGATGTCGACCGGCGCCGGCGCATAGCCCTGCGCCTGCAGCCACTGCTGCGCCTGCTCGCGCGTGACGCTCGCGGCATCGAGGCCGCCCCAGGCGCCGGCGAGCAGCTCCATCACCCACTGGTTGCAGTTCTGGTAGCGCGTGCTGAACGCGTAGGCGTTGGCGCTGTAGCGCGCCGCCAGCAGGTCGAGCGCCAGCCGGCGATCCTGCGAGGCATGGGCGAGCGACGCGCCCTCGGCCTCGGGCAGCAGCACGATCGAGACATGGCCGAGCGACGGCCGGTCGGCACCGAGCAGGAAGCCGGCGACGCCCTGGTCGTACAGCCGGGGCCGCGATTCCTCGCAGGCGTAGTAGAGCTGGCGCACCGACCAGGGGCCGCCGGCATCGGCCTTCAGCAGGATGCCGGCGTGGGAGTAGCGCAGGCCGAAGCGGCTCAGGTCGAGTCCCGACCGCGAGATCACCGCCACGCTGCGGCCCGAGGCGTCGAGCTGCTGCCGCACCAGCGCGGCGAAGCGCAGCAGCTTGTCCTGCTGGCCGGCGTTGATCGCCGCGGGGCGATCACAGAACTGTGAACTGGCGGGGGAACTGGCAGACGAACTGGCGGCCTGCACCGCGCCGACGAGCCCCGCCACCAGCGCGGCGGCCACGACCGCACGGCGGCCGCGCCTGCGCCTCACCGCCGCATCACAGCGTGACGACGCGCGAATCGAGGTCACGCCGCCAGTCGTCGGTCAGCACGAGGAAGAAGGCCTCGCGGGTGTCGACGCGCGCGAACTCGAAGCCGTAGGGGCGCTGGTTCGCCTGCACCAGGTCGCCGGTGCCCAGCGGGCGCGCAGCCAGTGCCTGGCGCGGCAGTTCGAGGATGAACTCGCGCTCGGCCCCCGCCTCGGTGGCGCGCAGCGTCAGTTGCATCATCGCGGGGCGGCCGGCGATTTCCGCCACCTCGGCCACGTCGATCACGCGGTACTGCCCTTCGGCCACTTCCTTGTCGCGCTTGGAGCTGTTGCTCGATCCCTTGATCGAGTCGGAGACGCTGCCGGACGAGGCCGAGCCGGCGCTCGATGCGGAGGAGGCGAAGCTCTCGGCATGGCCGGGCAGCGTGGTGGCCAGGGCCAGGAGCGACAGCGCAGACAGGCAGGCGGCGCGAACGGTGGTCAGGCGGGTCATGGACATCCTTGATGGCTGAGCTCGGCGCAGCATAGCCTACGGCGCGCGAGAATCCACCCCCATGCCCCGCACCCCGTCCCTGACACCCCGCAAGGCCCCCCGGCAGGCCCGTTCGCAGCGCACCGTCGAGACGCTGCTCGAGGCCGCGGCGCAGGTGCTCGAAGCGCGCGGCATGGCCGGCTTCAACACGAATGCGGTGGCGGAGCGCGCGGGCGTCGGCATCGGCTCGCTGTACCAATACTTTCCGTCGAAGGAGGCGCTGACTCTCGGGCTGATGCAGCGCGAAGGCGAACGCTTCCACGCCGAGGCCCACGCCGCGCTGCAGCAGGCCGACGGCAGCGCGGCCTTGCGCGTGCTGATCGCCGCCGCCGTGGCGCAGCAGCTGCGCCGGCCCGAACTGGCACGCCTGCTCGACGTGGAGGAGAGCCGCCCGGAGCTGCGCGCCGCGGTGAGCAAGGGGGCGTTCCGCGCGGTGGTCTCCGAGCTGCTGGGCCGCGCCGACCTGCCCCGCCAGCGCGACCACGAGCTGGCGGTGTCGGATGTCGGCGCCATCGTGCGCGGCATCGTCGACGGCGCCGGCGAGCGCGGCGAGACCGACGAGGCGGGGCTGCGGCGGCGCGTCGAGGCGGCCGTCTTCGGCTACCTGCGGCTGGCGGCCGACGGCCCCGAAAGCGAGTCGGACATCGCGAGTCCCCGCTGAGCCCCCTGCGCGGCCCGAGGCTGCCGCCCGGGCGCCGATGCGAGTAGAGCGAATGGCGCCCGCTTCCTACGATGCCCTCCTTTCTCACCACGAGGCATCGCCCCATGAACGACATCACCACCGCGATGAAGCTCAACCACCTGAGCTTCCCTTCGAACGACCTCGCCGCGACGACGCGCTTCTTCGAGCAGCGGCTCGGCTGCACCACCAGCAGCCCCCACCCGGGCTACAACATCCTGAAGCGGCCGGGCTTCGACATCGTGCTCGAGCAGGCGCAGGGCTTCGAGGTCGACTGGCCGCACAACTTCCACATCGGCTTCGAGCTGCCGACCGCCGAGGACGTGCGCACGCTGTACGCGCGCTTCAAGGCCGACGGCATCGAAATGCAGGTCGAGCTGGTCAAGAGCCCGCGCGGCACGCGCTTCTTCTGCGTCGCGCCGGGCGGCCTGCTGGTCGAAATCAACACCCGGGAAGACGCGCCTGAAGCCGTCCGCAAGACGATGACTTGACGGCTCGCGGGAGAACCCATCCATCGGTTCAGGCCAATACGACCTCCATTCGCGCCAAGGGAGGTCGATGTGCAAAAAATTGCACAGTCAGATCCCACACTAGCCGGAGAAGATAGAACCAGTTACGAACAGCAACAAAGTTGGGACAGGGGGTCAAAAAAATGGAAGCCATCTCGGATGTGCGATGCATCGCCGTGCTCGTGCCGGACGGATCGAGCATCGTCAGCGTGGCCGGTCCGGCCGAAGTCTTCACCGTCGCCAATGCCGTGCTGGCACGCGCCGATCGGCCACCGGCCTACCGCGTGACCAGCGTCTCGCGGCGCGGCGGCCTGGTCGGCACCTCGTCGGGGCTGGCGCTGCAGACGGCGCCGCTGGAGACGCTCACGCCGGCCGGCATCGACACGCTGCTGGTGTGCGGCGGCCCGGAGATCGGGCCCGTGCTGCGCGATGCCGTGCTGATCGACTGGATCGGCCAGGTCGCACCGAAGGCGGCACGGGTCGGCTCGATCGGCACCGGCTCGTTCCTGCTGGCCGCCGCGGGCCTGTTGAATGGCAAGCGCGCGGTCACGCTGGCGGGTCATGGCGACGATTTCAGAACGCGCTATCCGCGCGTGCAGCTGGACGACGACCCGATCTACGTGCAAGCCGGAAAGGTGTGGACGGCCGCCGGCATGACGGCCGGCATCGACATGGCGCTCGCGCTGGTGCGGGCCGACCTGGGCCCGCAGATCGGCCTGGACGTGGCGCGCGAGCTGGTGGTGTTCATGGCGCGCTCGGGCAGCCAGGCGCAGCGCAGCACCTTGCTGAACCTGCAGGAGCGCCTCGCGCAGCGCGGTGCCGACAGCATGCTGACCGACCTGCTCGGCTGGGTCGCGACGCGGCTGAGCCAGCCCACCACCGTGACCGACATGGCCGGGCGCGCCGGCATGAGCCCGCGCAATTTCGCGCGCTTCTTCGTGCGCAGCACCGGGCAGACGCCGGCCAAGGTGGTGGAGCAGTTGCGCGTCGAGCGCGCCTGCCACCTGCTGGAGGCCTCGCCGGTGTCGATCAAGGCGATCGCGGCGCAGAGCGGTTTCGTCGACGACGAGCGCATGCGCCGCGCCTTCGTGCGCCAGGTCGGCTGCACGCCGGCCGAGTACCGCGCCCGGCTGGGCGGCTTCGATGCGCCGGGGCGCAAGGCGAACTCGGGGCAACGCCACCTGCGCCGGGCGCCCTTGCCTGCGCAGGAGGCCCRCTCGCAAGGAGAACCCGCATGATCGAGCTGCTGATCTGGCTGGGCAGTGCGGCGGTGTTCCTCGCGGCCGGCGTGGCCGCCGGCTGGCATTTCGGCCGGGCACGCGAGATGAAGCGCGTGTCGCAGCGCGTATCGATCGTGCTGGGGCAGGTGGAGCGCCGGCACAAGAAGGAGCTGGGCCGCTTCCAGGCCGGCTTCGCAAAGCAGGCCCGGGAGCTGAAGGAGGCCCGCGCGAAGCAGCACCTGCGCGAGGCGGCCCACAGCCTGGCGCAGGCCCAGGCGCAAGCGCAGGCCCACGCGCAGGGCCGCTCACCGGCGCCGAAGCAGACGCTTTCCGAGCACGGCTTCGCGCCCACGCAGCCGATGCGGCATGCCAACCACTGAGCCGCGCGCGCCCATGCACAACCCCTACATCGCCCTGCAGTTTCCGACCGTGCCGGCACCGATCGTGCCGCAGCCGTCGCGCCGGACCCTGACGCAGYGGCTCAGCGAGGACGCCGGCTTCCTGCACGACTACCTGCGCGATGGCCTGAACCTGATCGAGCCGTTCAAGACCACCGAGCACTACGCCGRCTTCCTGACGGTGCAGTACCACATGCTGGGCGACGTGCGGCGGCTGTATGCCGATGAAGAGGTCTGGCAGGTCATCCCCGACCCCGGCCTGGCCGATGCGGAGCGCGCGAGCCGCATGGAGGCCGACCTGCACGACCTGGAGGCCTGGCCGCCCCACCCGCGCTCGTCGCCGGCACCGGCGACGCACGGCCTCGGGTTGATGGAGGCGCTGGGCTGGGTGCATGCGAGCGAGGGCCTGATGCTGAGCCTGGACTTGATGGCGCAGACGCAGCACCTCGGCGAGCACCTGGGCCTGGACGAGACGAACGGCGGGCGGCACCTGCTCGCACCATTGGGCAGCCGCACGCGCGCGTGGCGCAGCCTCGCGCAGGCGCTCGACTCGG
Source organism: Rhizobacter sp. P2_H3 (assembly GCF_056403355.1). Taxonomy (NCBI): domain Bacteria; kingdom Pseudomonadati; phylum Pseudomonadota; class Betaproteobacteria; order Burkholderiales; family Sphaerotilaceae; genus Rhizobacter; species Rhizobacter sp. P2_H3. The sequence goes on from NZ_JBFUFQ010000166.1 coordinate 10,367, forward strand.
CCCGCGTCTCCGAGGAGCAGGGCAGCGCCTTCGTCGCCGGTGCGAGCCTCGCGTACCACCGGTTCGACGAGCTGCTGTCGCTCGCGCTGCGGCCGCGCGCCGACACCGAGCCGRCGACGATGAGCTGAAGCCTCGACCGGCTGCTTGAGGCAGGCCCGGACGACCGAGGCGAGCGCGTCCAGGTCGGCCTGCCCCTGTGGCGGTCGGCGATCACGTCGCGGCGCCGGGAACGTGGCAACTGTTTCATATTTCTCGTATAGTCGGCTCATGGAACAAGAAGCCGTCATTCGAGCGCTTGCCGCGCTGGCCCACCCGCTGCGACTCGAGGTCTTCCGCGCCTTGGTGGTCGCCGGCCCGAGCGGCCTGACGCCCGGCGTGATGAGCGAAGGGCTCGGGACCGTTCCGACGACGCTGTCCTTCCACCTCAAGGAACTGATGGGCGCGGGACTGGTGACGCAGGAGCGCGTCAGCCGGCACCTCGTCTACCGCGCCGCGTACGACCAGATGAACGGCGTCATCGGTTTCCTCACCGAGAACTGCTGCGCAGGCGAGGCCTGCGCGGTGCCGCCCGAGTCCGCCAGGTGCGGATGTTGACCCACCCCCAGGAGCCCGCAATGAAGCGATTTCACGTCCATGCCCATGTGCAAGACCTGCAGGCGAGCATCGCCTTCTATTCGAAGATGTTCTCCGCGGAGCCGACCCGCGTCGAGAGCGACTACGCCAAGTGGATGATCGAGGATCCTCGCATCAACTTCGCGATCTCGACGCGCGGCAGCGCCCCCGGTGTCGACCACCTCGGCATCCAGGCGGACACCGAGGAAGAACTCGCCGCGCTGAAGTCGAGCGCGGAGGCCGCCGGCATGACGCTGCTCGATGTCGGCGAGACGAGTTGCTGCTATGCGCGCAGCGACAAGTACTGGGTGACCGACCCGCAAGGCATCGCGTGGGAGCAGTTCCGCACGCTGGGCAACATCCCGGTGTTCAGCGAGAAGCCGAAGGTCGAGGCGTCCGAGGCGGCTGCATGCTGCGCGAACGCCGCTCCGCGCGGGAAGCCGGTGGGCATTCCCGTCGCCGCTGCGCCGTCGGCGTGCTGCTGATTGGCTGCCCGCGAGATGAAAAGCCTGCCCCGGCGCGCACTGGTCGAGTTCATCGGAACCGGCCTGCTGCTGGCCGTCGTGATCGGCTCCGGCGTGATGGCAGAGCGCCTGGCCGGCGGCAATGTCGCGTTGGCGTTGCTCGCCAACGCGCTGGCGACCGTCGGCGGCCTGTACGTGCTGATCGTGGTGTTCGGTCCGACAAGCGGTGCGCACTTCAATCCCTCGGTGTCGCTGGCGATGGCCGCCCTCGGCCGACTGCCCCGGCTCGACCTCATCGCCTATGGCTGCGCGCAACTGCTGGGTGCGATGGCCGGAGCCTGGCTCGCTCACGCGATGTTTGACCTGCCGCTGCTGCAGGTATCTGCCAAGGTCCGCAGCGGGCCCGGCCAATGGCTCGCCGAAGGGGTAGCCACCGCCGGCTTGCTCATCGTCATCCTGAGAACACCACCGTCTCGCGTTGCCGCCGCCGTCGCCGCCTACATCGGCGCGGCGTACTGGTTCACCGCGTCGACATCGTTCGCCAACCCGGCAGCCGTCGTGGGGCGCATGCTGAGCGACACCTTCGCGGGCATCTCGCCGCCCAGCGCACCCGCGTTCATCGCGGCAGAGCTGGCCGGCGCCGGAGTCGCGCTCGCCCTGCATGGCTGGCTCGGACCCGACACACCCTTGGCTCAAGACCCGGCAAGGCCCGACCACCATGGATGACATCACGATCTATCACAACCCTGCCTGCGGGACCTCGCGCAACACGCTCGCGCTCATCCGGCATGCCGGCTTCGAACCCACCGTCGTCGAGTACCTGAAGACACCCCCGACGAAGGATCGCCTGCGCGAGTTGGTGGCCGCGACCGGCCAGCCGGTGCGCGCGCTGTTGCGCGAGAAGGGGACACCCTTCGCCGAACTGAAGCTCGATGAACCGCATTGGACGGATGAAGAGTTGATCGACTTCATCCAGCGGCATCCCATCCTGCTGAATCGGCCCATCGTCGTCTCGCGCCTGGGCACGGCGCTGTGCCGGCCTTCGGAGAAGGTGCTCGCGCTGCTCCCCGTGGCCCAATTGCCGCCGTTCACGAAGGAAGACGGCGAAGTGGTGGTCGACGATGGCGTGCGTCGGGGGTAGTCAAAGAGCCCAAGGAAGCCCCCGGGCATATTCCGTCAATCGGCTGGCGTGGATCACACCAGCCCGCCGACCCAGAAAGCGGAAAAGCCCTTGCAACTCATTGAGCTGCAAGGGCTTTTTGTTGGCGGAGTGG
>NZ_JBFUFQ010000167.1:0-12696 GCF_056403355.1 Rhizobacter sp. P2_H3
GCGCTGACGACCACGCAGTTCGCCGCGCTGTCGACCGCCCAGGCGGCCGCGCTGACGGCCACCCAGGTGGCGGCGCTGGAGACGGCCGACCTGGCGGCGCTGAGCACCGGTGCGGTGCGGGCGCTGAGTGCCGCTGCGGTGGCCGCGCTGACGACCGACGAGATCGTGGCGATGAGCGCGGGGCAGTTCGCCGCGCTGACCAGCGCGCAGGCGGCGGGGCTGGATGCGTCGCAGGTGGCGGCGATGCAGCCGGGCGATCTTCGGGCGCTGGGCACGTCGGCTTTCCATGCGCTGGGCAGCGACCAGATCGCGGCCTTGAACACCGGCCAGTTCGTCGCGCTGTCGACGGCGCAGATCGTTGCGCTCGGCACCGAGCAGATCGCGGGCTTGAGCACCGACCACATCGCCGCGCTGACGACGGCGCAGATGGTGGCGATGGAGACGGCCGACATCGCCGCGATGTCATTGCAGCAGGTGGCGGCCTTCACGCCGGAGGACATCGGCGTGATGTCGGGCGCCCAGATCTCGGCGCTGCTGTCGGTGACGCCGATCGTGCTGGACCTGGCGGGCACCGGCATCCACACGACGTCGGCGAGCCAGGGCGTGAACTTCGACATCGCCGCGACGGGCAGTGCGGCGCGCAGCGGCTGGATCGCCGAGGGCTCGGCGCTGCTGGCGCTGGACCRCAACCACGACGGCGCGATCAACGACGGCAGCGAGCTGTTCGGCATCGGCACGCGGCTGGCCGACGGCACGCGTGCGGCCAACGGCTACGTCGCGCTGGCGCAGCTGGACGGCAACCACGATGGCGTGGTCAGCGCCGCGGACGCGAACTTCAAGGACCTGCGCGTGTGGGTGGATGCGAACCACGACGGCAAGACCGATGCGGGCGAGCTGAAATCGCTGGCCGACGTGGGCGTGGTGTCGCTGGACCTGCATGCACTCGCCGGGACGGCGGTCGACCACGGGAACCTGCTGGGCCTGGTGTCGAGCGTGACGATGAGCGATGGCTCGCAGCACCAGATGGCGGATGTGTGGTTCGCGAAAGAGAAGAACACGGCGCCGGCGGTGCAGCTCAGCGAGCTGCTGGYGGCGCCGGCCGGCGAGTTGCTGGCGCATGACGCTGCACCGCCGTCAACCACGGTCGCCGCGGCGGCTCTCAGCGCGGAGCAGCAGCGGCTGCTGGTCGAGGACGCGCAGCGCCACGGGCCGCTGATTTAAATCCCCTGCGGGGCAGTCCGCGGGTCTATGCTTGGCAGGCCCCAGCAGCACGGAGCCCGCGCCATGAAGCTGAATCYGAAACTCCCCCTGGCCTTCGGATTCACGCTCGCCCTGCTGCTGCTCGCGGCGCTGTTCGGCATCCGCCAGCTCGACCGCTCCCTCGCCGCCTACGACACCGTCATGCAGACCTACGTGGCGCACGAGCGCGCGGCGGCGGCCTTGGAGAACTCGTTCAAGACCCAAGTGCAGGAGTGGAAGAACACGCTGCTGCGCGGCAAGGATCCGCAGCAACTCGAGCGCTACTGGGGCGCGTTCCAGAAGGAAGAGAAGTCGGTGGCCGATGGCGCGGCGCGGCTGCGCGACACCTTGCCGGACGGCGAGACCCGCACGCTGGTCGAGCGCTTCCTGCAGGCGCATGCCCGCATGGGCGAAGGCTACCGGCAGGGTTACGCCGCCTTCACCGCGGCGGGCTTCGACCCGGCGGCCGGCGACAACGGTGTCAAGGGCATGGACCGCGAACCGGTGAAGCTGCTCGGCGACGCGGCGCAGCGCATTGCTGCGGAGAGCGCCGACATCGCAGCGCGCGCGGCGGCCGACGGCCGGCGGGCGATCCGGCTGAGCCTGGCGGTGATGTTCGGCGTGACGCTGCTGGGCGTGATCGTCGGCATCGGCGTGAGCCGGATGATCGTGCGCCCGCTGAACCAGGCGGTGGAGGTGGCCCAGGCGGTGGCCGGCGGCGACCTGACGGTGGCCGTGCGTCCGCGCGGCCGCGACGAGACCGCGATGCTGCTGACGGCCCTGGCCGAGATGCAGCAACAGCTGACCCGGCTGGTGCGCGGCGTGCGCGCAAATGCCGAGGGCGTTGCGACCGCCAGCACCGAGATCGCGCAAGGCAACAACGACCTGAGCCTGCGCACCGAGCGGCAGGCCGCGGCGCTGCAGCAGACCGCGTCGTCGATGGACGAGCTGGGCGCGGCGGTGCGGCAGAACGCCGACAACGCGGCGCAGGCCAGCCAGCTGGCGTCGGGTGCGAGCGGCGTGGCGCAGCGCGGCGGCGAGGTGGTGACCAACGTCGTGCAGACGATGAAAGGCATCCACGACAGCTCGAACCAGATCGCCGAGATCGTCGGCGTGATCGATGGCATCGCGTTCCAGACCAACATCCTGGCCTTGAATGCCGCAGTGGAGGCGGCACGCGCCGGCGAGCAGGGCCGCGGCTTCGCGGTCGTGGCCGGCGAGGTGCGTGCGCTCGCGCAGCGCAGCGCGGCAGCCGCGAAGGAGATCACCGCGCTGATCGGCACCAGCGTCGAGCGCGTGGCCCAGGGCAGCACGCTGGCCGACCAGGCCGGCTCGACGATGGACGAGGTGGTGGCGGCCATCCGCCGCGTGACGGACCTGGTCAGCGAGATCAGCGTGGCGACCAGCGAGCAAAGCACCGGCGTCTCGCAGGTCGGCACCGCGATCGCGCAGATGGATCAGGCAACGCAGCAGAACGCCGCGCTGGTGGAGGAAAGCGCGGCGGCGGCGGAGAGCCTCAAGCTGCAGGCGCAAAGGCTGGTGGAGGCGGTGGCGGTGTTTCGGTTGCCGGGGGTAGCGCAGAGTTGAAACGTCCACGCGGTCGAGTTGAGTGTGACTGGCGTTCCTGACACACGTGTCATTGGAACGCTCGCAGCGGATGCGTCACCTATGTGCACCGATGTTTACGAGACGCGCCATGCTGACTCCCTGCACTCAAACTGCTGGACTGTCCCCACTTCATTCGACTCGAGAGCCCACCAATTCGAATGCAAATCCGCTGGAAACCGATATTGCCGACCGCATTCATCAATGCCGCTCGGCAGCGCAAGTAGAGGGATCGCGACACTCATTCCGGCAGAGGCACGAGGAAAGAATCAAATCCTTGGTCGACGGCCTTGCCGTCAACACGCTGTGTCGGAGTGTTCTTGAATCTGCGCTTCATGACGGAGTACTGGACCTGCGCGCGCTGCCCACATCGATTCTCGACAAACTTCCTGCTGATCTCTGGAACGAATGGCGAGCCCTGGCGCTGTCGCAGGGACACGGCATGCAAGTGCGTACGACCGACCGCCGTAGAGGCTTCAGACACGCAACACCTGTCACGCTCCATCAGACCGACAAGCCACCTTTACGATCATTGTCACTGACGGCTGCCTCTTCCCACTTCGCCCGGGCAAGCCATCGCCCCCCCTGCGTTGCACCCACAGAAACAAGAGTCGCACCTGCAACACTTTCCATACTCAAGGCGGTCATTGTGGCAAACGATTGGGCAGAAAAGGTGCTCTATCGCGGAATCGCAAACTTGCGCGGCAGAAGATCAATGCCCGACCATCAGTTGGGCGAACGGATTCTGGCCGCAAGCACCCGAGAAGTGAGGGCAATCTTTGAGTCGTATACGAACAAACGAGATTTGACCATCCTCAACCAGGTCTGTCCGATAAATGCAAAATTTGGCTTTGGAAATTGCGGGGAGCTGAATCGTCTTGTTTTTCTGAAGTTGGCCGCTTTGCTTGAGGAAGGAAAGATCCCGGCCGACGTCATCATTCTGCACGGTCATATCGCGTACGATGACTCGCACGTCTTCAATATTCTCGCTCCACTCGAAGCTATGCAACGCGGATGCGTCGAAGATATCGTGATCGCAGACGCCTGGAAGGAGACCCCTATTCCGCAGGTTCTTRCAGGACTTCCAGAGGAATGGGGGAAATTCGTCGACAACTTCTCGGGTTGGAGTGAATCCACAGGTCATCACAGTGAATTCTCAGCATTCTTTGTCTATAAAAAAGAATGCCGCGACACGTTCAGCGCGCTGAGTCTGGTGAACAGGATTGATCAAATGAGCGAGTCGGAAAGGTTTTCAGATGGCGAGGCAGCCAACCTTCCGGATCGCCAAGACAATGAGCCATACAGATACTATGATGCGCCAACGGATTTACCCCTTTTCTCCAGTCAACTGGCTCCGCCCATATTCACCGATGGTTCAGAACGCCTTACCACCGATAAATTTGATCTCAACAGCTATTTCTGTCGAAAATTTTCAAAGCATGTCGATGGAAAAATCGGGCACAAGGAAGATTTTTCAACTGCGCTCCATCACCTATTGTCGGGCAACGCAGATCCTTTGATCAGGTGTCTGGACGCATACGAGTTCCCTGCAGATAGTATGGCATATCACGCCATTGGCCTGATTCGCCTTGGAATTGAAGGCGCAACTGAACAGCTAACCGCTCTCGCATGCTTGCTCAACCATTGCATCAACTCCGGAATAACTCGAAAGGCTGTTTGGTACCTGCACCTCGCCGAGGAACTTCTTGAAAAAATTGATGAAAACAAGATCGAGAGTTTTCCGGGAGCCGATTTATTCTCCTTCGAGACGCATTGCCCTCAAACCTGTCGCCTCGAAGCGCACGACTTTCTCAAAACTACGGAGTCTTTCAAGGTGATGGCGTCGCTCGCCGGGCTCGGGTGGAAAATCAAGCGCTGCACAAGGCTGTCCCCAGAGAATTTGAGCCCATCTGTTCGCGATGAACTCCGGCTCTTGATGTTCCGAATGATCTCAAGAAATAACATTGACGGCCTCGATCTCTTCGAGGCAATCATCGGTACAACAGGCATCCTTGAAGCAGACGAAAATATAGTACTGGTTGCCGCCCGGCTGAAGAGCTGGGAGTTCGCGCTTTCTGCACTTGACAACAGCGTTGATGTCAATATGCCCCATGAGGGTGGCAGCATCTTCGCCTTGGCGATAACTCAAAGGGAAACCCACGCGGTACGTCAACTCCTGTCCCGCGCCGACATAGATCCGAATCGAGAACAACTGTCGGGCAGGAGGCCACTGGAGATCGCGATATCCAAGAATGCTGTTGACATAGCGAAGATGCTGTTCGAACGCAACGACATCTTCCTCACCCCTGCGATCACGAAAGCTGCGGCGGGGCTCGGTTTGCAGCCCCAAAGAAACTGAAGTGGCTGCATCAGCATCAATACATATCCGCCAACCGCAACGTATGCGCATTCCTCGAATCATCCACCGCCCGCACCACATGCCGCTCGTCGGCAATGGTCTGGAACAGGTCGATGCCCTTCGGGGCCTTGCCGCCCGCATCCTGGTCGCCACGGTACGAGATGCTTGAACGGGGCTGCCCGTTCATCATCTCGCCGTTGCACAGCGACAGGAACTCCCATGACGCCATCCGCGCCCCGGCCGCCCAGGCGTCGCCGTCCTGGATGTCGCCGTCGTCCACCGCCCGGCACATCACCGACATGTAGCCGCTGTCGACCCCCGGCGCGAAATTCGCCGGGTTCACGTCGGAGTGCGGGCAGTAGTAGCAGTCGATCGGCACCATCTTGAAGAAGCGGATCAGCGATTCCAGCATCGGCACCGAGTGGTACCAGAAGGTGTTGGTCTCGCGCTGCAGGTTGCCGCGGTGGTTGTATTCCAGCGTGTGGCCCTCGCGGCGCATCACGTTGGTCGACACGATCATCAGCCCGTTCTTCTTCAGCAGCGGCCGGATCCCCGCCAGCACGTGCATCGGCGAGAACACGTGGTACAGCACGCCCGACAGGTTGATGAAGTCGAAGCCGCCCTCGTCCTTCAGCTTCACGCTCAGGTCGTACAGCAGGCCGATCTGCCGGAAGTCGAAGTTCGCGCCGTAGATCGTCTTGATCGCGTTCATCTTCTTCTCGCAGTGCGGCAGCGCATCCGTCGCCAGCACGCGCTTCGCACCCTGGCGCGTCATCAGCGTCGGGATCAGGCCCTCCATGCTGCCGATGTCCAGGCAATCCATGCCCTGCAGGTTCGCGTTGCGCAGCAGCATGCGCGGCATCATCGGCACGCGCGGCATGTGCGTGCCCTTCGTGATCAGCCCCGGCGCGAGCTCGACGTTGTAGTACCACCAGTCGTTGGCCACCGATGCGATGAGTTCGTCGTGCATGTTCTCGTCTCCTGGTTTGTTGTTCACGGGTTTGTCGATTCCACCTGCCCGACGATCACCGCCGGGTTGCCGGCAATCACCGACAGCGGCGGTGCATCGAACTTCGGCGGCACCACCGTGCCGGCCGCGATCACGCTGCCGCGCCCGATGCGGCAGCCTTTCAGCAGCGTCACGCGGCTGCCGATGAAGACCTCGTCCTCGATCACCACCGGCCGCGGCTGCTGGTCCGGCAGGTGCCGCTGGCCGAGCGCGAGCTGGTGCGCGTTCGAATCGAGCACCTGGAACTCCGAGCCGATCAGGCAGCGCTGGCCGATGCGGATCGCCGCCCCTTCGGACACGATCACCGCGCGGTTGTTGATCACCGTGCCGTCGCCGATCTCGATCAGCGATTGCGGCGTGCGCGCCTCGATGTAGCTGCAGCCGTAGCTGCCCGGCGAACGCGGCACGCCGAACACCACCGTCGGCGCGAGGCGGATGCGGCCGGTGCCCTTGAACACCGTCGGCGTCATCAGGTTGACCGTGCGCGCAGCCGACGGCTGCTCCGGCGCCTGCAGCACCTCGACGATCGCCTTGTCGGACACATGGAAGAAGTAGTGCACCAGCAGCGCGCGCACCCAGCTCTCGAGCTCGAACGGGTTGCTCTTCGAGATCCAGGCCTTGTAGCGGTCGAGCTTCAGCATCATCGCGGCGTGCTCGCAGGCCTGCTCAGAAGCCGTGCGTCGCGAGGAAGTCGTTCCAGGCGGCGATGAAGCGCTCCTCGGCACCGGCCGCGCCCGCTGCCAGCTCGGGCAGCAGCGTGCAGAACGGCTGCATGTCGGGCTGGCTGCCGTAGCGCAGGTTCAGCGCCGGCTGGATGATGCGGCAGCACTGCTGCAGCAGCTCGCCGCTCAGGCGGCCGGTGCGGTGCCCGCCGACCGCCAGCGCGACGAAGCCCAGGTGCGCACCCTTCATGAACGGGCTGTTCACGTTCGACGAGTTCTGTCCCGCGCTGATGCGGAAGTAGCCCAGGTGATCCTGGATGTGGCACAGCGGGCGGCGGATGCTGGCCGCGACGAACGCGCCCAGGTCCCACAGCCCGGCGTACGACACGTCGCCGAGCGCAGGCTTCAGCAGCAGGTCGGCACAGTCGGCGCGGAAGATCGCGTTCGAGAACTCGCCGAAGTAGTTCTTGCACTCGGCCACCGTGCTCATGAACATCACGTCGTCATTCAGCGCGATCATGCGGCTCGCGTTGTGCGCGATCGCCGCCGGCACCGGCTGGCCGGTCATCGGCTGCCCGGCCTCGTTGGCCACCCAGCGGCGGCTCACCGAGCACGAGAAATCGGCCGAGCTGTGCGCCACCAGGTGGCGCTCGTAGAACTCGGGGTACATCACGTCGTCGTCGAGCATGATGTGCAGCAACTCGGAGCGGCCGTTCCACAGCCGCACCAGGTGCTTCAGGTTCTCGTAGGCACCGTTGCGCGGCCCCTCGTGGAATTCGATGTCCAGCCCCGCGCGCAGCTGCGAGAAGGTCTCGGAATGGAAGACCTCGCGAAACTCGCCGTGCGGGCTGTCGTCGGAAATGATCACCTGCTGCGACGGCCGCGTCTGGTAGCGCAGCGAGTGCAGCAGGTCGTGGATGTAGCGCGTCTTGTAGGCCGGGATGACGGTGGTGATGTTCATGGATCAGCCCAGCGCCTCGAGTGCATTCCGCACCGCGCCGATCACCTCTTCGGTCTGCTCGCCCGTCTGCGTCGGGCCGATCGGCAGGCTCAGCACCTGCGCATGCATCGCCTCCGAGATCGACAACGCGCCTGCCTTCAGGCCGAGCGAGGCATAGGCCGGCTGCAGATGCGGCGCAACCGGGTAGTGGATGACGGTGCCGATGCCGGCATCGGCCAGGCGCTTCGCGAGGGCGTCGCGCTGGCGGTGCCGCACGACGAACAAATGCCAGGCCGGTTCGGCCCAGCTCGGCACCTGCGGCAGCACCAGCTCGAAGCCGGCGAACGCCTGCAGGTAGCGCTGCGCGATCGCCGCACGGTGCCGGTTGTCGGCCTCCAGCTTCGGCAGCTTCACGCGCAGCAGCGCGGCCTGCAGCTCGTCGAGCCGCGAGTTCCAGCCGATCACCTCGTTGTGGTACTTGACCTTCGAGCCGTAGTTGCGCAGCTCGCGCAGGCGCGCGGCCACGCCTTCGTCGTGCGTCGTGACGGCGCCGCCGTCGCCGAGCGCGCCGAGGTTCTTGCCCGGGTAGAAGCTCCAGGCCACCGCATCGCCGTGCGCGCCCAGGCGCTCGCCCTTGTAGCGCGCGGCATGCGCCTGTGCGCCGTCCTCGACGACCTTCAGGCCGCGCCGGCGTGCGATCTCGAGGATCGGCGACAGGTCGGCCGGCTGGCCATACAGGTGCACCGGCATGATGGCCTTGGTGCGCGGCGTGATGGCGGCCTCGATGCGCGCCGGGTCGATGTTGTGCGTGCGGTCGTCGGGCTCCACCGGCACCGGCGTCGCGCCGACGTGCGTCACGGCCAGCCAGGTCGCGATGTAGGTGTTCGACGGCACGATCACCTCGTCGCCCGCACCGACCTCCAGCGCGCGCAGCGCCAAGCTCAGCGCCTCCAGCCCGTTCGCGACGCCCACGCAGTGCGCCGCGCCGCAGTAGGCCGCGTACTCCTGCTCGAAGCGCTTCAGCTCGTCGCCCATGATGTACCAGCCCGAATCGAGCACGCGCTCGAAGGCGGCCACCAGTTCGGCGCGCTGCTGCAGCTGCACGGACTTCAGGTCGAGGAAGGGAACCATGTCAGATGCTCACCTTGAGAGGGTCGGGCAGGAAACGGGSATAGCGCTTCATGGCCTCACGGATCGCCGCGTTCACCAGCGTGTACTCGATCTCGACATCGTCCTGCGAGACCCGCTGGGCGCCGAAACGCTCGTGGAAGGCGCAGACGCGCTCATTCGCGAGGTTGACCTGAAAGTGCGCATTCGTAAAGCCCAGGGTATCGAGGGCATACGCGTACACCATCAGCGCCGACTCGATCGCGGCCGACGACGGGGCGGCGTCCGACAGGATCCAGCTGCCCCAGCAGAAGCTGCTCTGACCGTCGATCACTCGGGCGTCGTAGAGCCGCACCGTGCCGAGCTTGTCGCCGGCCAGGGTCTCGATCACGAAGTAGGCCTCGCCGTCACGCTGCGCATAGGCGGCCAGCCAGGCCTGCTGGTCGGCCAGCGCGCCCGAGGTGCGCGACAGGTGGCGCGACTTCACTTCGTCGGTGCGCAGCCCGAGGATGAACTCGGCGTCGTCGACCGCCGCGTCCCGGAAGACCAGCGTCTTGCCCTGCACGCGCCTGGCCTTGCCCAGCCGCGGCGCGGTCATTTCGCGGCAACCAGGTCGGTGAAGACGCCGTAGTCGCGGATGTAGTCCGCGGCGTCGTAGTAGTCGGAGGCGAACACCATCAGCATCGCGTCCGGCGAGTACTTGTACTGGATGCCCCAGGTCATCGGCGGCAGGTACAGCCCGCGCTGCGGCGAATCGAGCACCACCTCGACGCGTCGCGTGCCGTCGTCGGCCACCACCGCGCAGCTGCCCTTCAGGCAGATCAGGAACTGGTGGCAGCGGTGGTGCGCATGCTCGCCGCGGATCTCGCGGCTGGGCACGCCGAACACCATGAAGTAGCGCAGCGGCTTGAACGGCACGTGGCGGTCGAACTCGCCCACCGTCAGGTCGCCGCGCAGGTCGCGGATCACCGGGAAGTGGTGCACCGTGACGCCGTGCACCGGCGTGGTCTCGATCTTGAATCCGTTGGCCGCGCTCGGCACGTGCACCGCGCTGGCCGGGCCCTTGTCGGTGTCGACATAGCCGACGATGGCGGCCGGGTTGCCTTCGACGATGGCGCCGGGCGGCACCGAGCGCGTGACGACCGAGCCGGGGCGCACGACCGCCTTGGCGGCGATCGTCAGGCCGCCATAGATGGTGGAGTTGGCGCCGATCCAGGCCTGGCGGCGCACCGTGGTGCCGATCGGCTCATGGCCTTCGGCCTCGACGAACACGACGTTGGCGCCGATGTGGCAGCCGGCGTCGATCGTCACGCCGCGGCAGATGTGGGCGCCGCTCTTGACGACGCAATCGCCGTGCACGTGGGCCTCGGGGTCGATGAAGGCCTGCGGGTGCAGCGCGAGCGGCGCCAGCAGGCTGGTGTCGTTGGTTCCCATGGTGTCGGTGTCTTTCCGTGTGGACCGGGATCAGAGGAGGTTCATTGCAGCCAGGCGCCGATGCCCAGGCCCAGCGAGCGCAGCAGCGCATTCGCCTGCTCGCCGTCGTACAGCGCATTCACGTAGGCGACGCGCAGGCCGTAGTGGTCGCCCTCGGCGGCCATCACGTCGAACAGCGAGCGCCGGCCGAGCTGCTGCCATTGCTGCAGCGTGAAGTTGCGCACCCGGTCGCTGTCGCGCAGCACGCTGATGACGCGCTGCGCGCGGTCGAAGGCCGACGTGGCCTGCTCATGCACCTCGGCCATGCGGAACTTGCGGGCTTCCAGCGCGTCGGCGCGTTGCAGGCGGGCGGCCTCGGCGCGCTTGCGGGCGGCGAGGGTCGAGTAGTCGTTGCTCGCGTTGTAGAGCGGGATGTTGAAGCTGACGCCGGCCGACCAGTTGGTGCCGTCGCCGGCGCCCTTGGCCTTGCTGCCGCCCACGGTCCAGTTGACCTGCGGCTTCTGCCCGGCCACCACGGCGTTGGCATAGCTGTCGGCGGCGGCGGCCTGCTGGTCGAGCTGGGCGATCTCGGCGGCGCGCTCGGCCTGCGCCTGCAACTCGGGCAGCGGCGGCACGTCGAGCAGCACCGACGACAAGCCCTCGGTGCCCGGCAGGCCGTCGCCGACGAAGCGGCGAAGCTTGACCTCGATCTGGCGCACCATCGACAGCGTCTGCACCTGCTGCAGGTCGGCCTGCTGCTGGTTCTTCTGCGCCTGCACCAGCTCGCTGGTGCGGCCCTTGTCGGCGCGCACGATGGTTTCCAGCGCCTCGACCAGGCAGCTCATCTTGCGCGAGTACTGCTGGTAGACCTGGGCCTGCATGCGGTAGCGGCTGCGGTCCATGGCCAGCGACACCGTCGTCAGCGCGACCTGTTCCTCGGCGCTGATCTGGCCCAGGCGGGCGGCCTCGGCCAGGTGGCTGCGCCAGTCGGTGAGCTGGGTGATGCGGCCGCCGTCGAACAGCGGTGCGGTGACGCTCAGGCCGACACGGGCCTGGTTGCCGCTGACACTTTCGGTATTCGGGCCGGAACTGCCGACCCGGCCGAGCGTGCCGCTCAGACCGGCCTGCGGACGGCGTGACATGCGGGTTTCGTCGACATCGGCGGCGGCGGCTTCGGCCAGCAGCCTGGCGGCGCCGATGGATTGGCTGCGCCGCAGCGCCTCCTGCACCATCGCCTGCAGCGTGGCGCGCGGGCCGCCGGCATCGCCCGCCAGCGGCCTGGCGCCGTAGCTGACCCCGGGCTCCATGCCTTCGTCATCGATGCAGCGGGCGACCGCAGGCAGCGCGACGGCGGTGGCCACCAGCACGCCGGCGAGGCGCAAGGTGAAGGACGGGTGGACAGTCATGGGGACAGGCTCCTGGGAACGGGGGGCCACATGGCTTGCGGCACCCTGCCAGTACACCCCGTGGACGCCCGGTGCGATGGCCGGAAAATGACCCGGTTTCGAGGCCAGTTCCTGCTCCCGGAGGGCGCTTTGCACCATAGACGGGGCCTTGCCGGCTTGCCTACCCTTGCCGACTTCTTCATATCGGCAACCGGAGCACCCTCGCATGGCAACCAAGACAGGCACCTTGGCCGCGGACTCTCTCGCAGGCACCACCGGTGCCGATACCCTTCTCGGCCTCGATGGCAACGACACCCTCACCGGCGGCACCGGCAACGACGTCCTCGACGGCGGCCTTGGCAGCGACACCTACAACTTCGCCACGGGCGACGGCCAGGACATCATCGCCTCCACCGAAGACGCCGCCGCCGGCAAGACCGACACGCTGGTGTTCACCAACCTGGCGTCGAGCAAGGTCCAGTTCTCCCGCTCCGGCACCTCGCTGATCGCCTCCGTCACCGGCTCCACCGACTCCATCACCGTCAACGACTTCTTCCGCGACGACAACCCGCTCAACAGCTACAACCCGCTGCAGTCGGTCAAGTTCACCGACAAGACCCTGGGCATCGACGACATCCTCGCGGCGGTCTACAAGGGCACCACCGGGAACGACACGCTGGTCGGCACCCTCCGCAGTGAAACGATCACCGGCGGCGCCGGCAACGACACCATCACTGGTGGCAAAGGCAACGACACCATCACCGGCGGCCTCGGCGGCGACTTTTACAACTTCGCCAACGGCGACGGCCAGGACACCATCGCTTCCACCTACGACACCACTTCCGGCAAGACCGACACGCTGGTGTTCACCGATCTGAAGCAGAAGGAGGTCCAGCTCTCGCGCTCCGGCACATCGCTGGTCGCCTCCGTCATCGGCAGCACGACGGACTCCGTCACGGTGAAGGACTTCTTCTACA
>NZ_JBFUFQ010000168.1:0-12683 GCF_056403355.1 Rhizobacter sp. P2_H3
GACTGGGCCCGGTTGGCGGATGACGCACAGCAGCCGCTCGCGTTGCGCCGCAAGCTGCAGCAGCTGGTCGCGCTCGAAGCCACGGGTGCCGAGGTGATGACGGTCGCCGCCGATGTCAACGATGCGGCACAGCTGCGCGCGGTGCTCGCGCAGGTGCACCAACGCTTCGGGCCGGTGCAGGGCGTCGTGCATGCCGTCGTGCACCCCGGCCGCGGCATGATCGCGCAGCGCAGCCGCGCGCAGGTCGAGGCCGCGTTCGAGCCCAAGCTGCACGGCACGCAGGTGCTGCTGGAGGTGCTGCGCGACGAACCGCTCGACTACGTGCTGTTCTGCTCGTCGGTCGCCAGCCTGATCGGCGGCCTGGGCCGCAGCGACTACGCCGGCGCCAACGCCTACCTCGATGCGCTGGCGATCGCATCGCGCCGCGCCGACGGGCCACCGCTGTTCTCGGTCAACTGGGATGCGTGGCGCGATGTCGGCATCGCGGTCGACATGGACCTGCCCGACGGCATCGGCCTCGACGAGCGCAGCGGCGTCGCCGCGTTCGAGCGCATCGTCAACGGGCCGGACCTGCCGCAGACGGTGGTGTCGGTCACGCCGCTCGCACAGCGCTTCGGGCCGCTCGATGGCGGCATGCTGGATGTGATCACGGAGTCGGCGGAGGCTTCAGCCCCCGCACGCACCGGTCATCCGCGCCCGGTGCTGACGACGCCGTTCGCCGCCCCCGAAGGCGCGCTGCAGGAAGGCCTGGCCGCGCTGTGGACCGAGCTGCTCGGCATTGCACCGATAGGAGTGCACGACAACCTGTTCGAGCTCGGCGGCGATTCGCTGCTCGCGATCCGGCTGTTGTCGCGGGTGCGGCAGGCGCATGGCGTCGAGCTGCATCCGGCGCTGTTCTTCAAGCTGCCGACGGTCGCCGCGCTGGCGCAGGCGGTGCGCGAGCGTGCGCCGCAGGTGGAAGTCGCTCCGGCGGCGATCACGCGCGGCGAGGGCGCGGTGGCGCCGATGTCGCCGGCCCAGCAGGGCCAATGGTTCCTGTGGCAGCTCGATCCGGACAGCACCGCGTACCACGTTGGCGGCGGCCTGCGGCTGTCGGGCGCGCTCGACGTGCCGGCGCTGCAGCGGGCGATCGGCGAGCTGGTGCAGCAGCATGACGGCCTGCGCACGGTGTTCCGCGAAGGCGAGGGCGGCGTGCTGGAGCAGGTCGTGCAGGACACGGCTTCAATCGAGATTCCGTTGGTCGACCTGGTGTTGCTGCCGGCCGACCAGCGCGATGCACGGCGTCATGACGAAGCGCTGCGCATCGCCCGCACGCCGTTCGACCTGCGCCGCGGCCCGCTGCTGCGCGCTGCGCTGCTGCGCTGCGCGCCGGGCGAGCACGAGCTGCTGTTGATGATGCACCACATCGTGTCCGACGCCTGGTCGGTCGAGCTGATGCTCGACGAGTTGGCGCAGCGCTATGCCGCGGCCTGCGAGGGCCGCTCGGCGGCGCTGCCGGCACCGGCGATCCGCTATGGGGATTTCGCGGCCTGGCAGCGGCGCTGGCTGGCCGATGGCGAGGGCGAACGGCAGCTCGCGTATTGGCGTCGCCAGATCGACGATCCGCAGGCCATGCTCGCGCTGCCGACCGACCGGCCGCGCGAGGCCGCGGGCCGAAGCGGGGCGGCGCAGCACTTGGTCGACCTGCCGGCGGACCTGGTCGACGGACTGAAGCGCCTCGTCGCGAAAGAGGGCGCCACGCTCTTCATGGGCCTGATCGCGGCCTTCCACGCGCTGCTGCACCGGCACACCGGCCAGCCGCTGGTGCGCATCGGCGTGCCGGTCGCGAACCGGCACCGGCCCGAGATGGCGCGCGTCGTCGGCTTCTTCATCAACACGCTGATAATCCAGGCGCGCGTTGACGGCCGCCAGCCGCTGCTCGCGCTGCTGCAGCAGGTGCGCGATGCGGCGATCGACGCGCAGGCGCACCCCGACCTGCCGTTCGACCACCTCGTCGAGGCGCTGCGCCCGCCGCGCGTGCCGGGCGTCACGCCGCTGTTCCAGGTGATGTTCAACCACCTCGGGCAGGGCGGGCGCTCGCCGACGGGCTGGCCGGGGTTGCAGGTCGCGCGCATCGACCTGGCCGAGCGCGCCGCGCCGTTCGAGCTGACGCTGGAGACGCAGGAGCTCGACGATGGCCGCCTGCGCGCTGCGTTCCGCTATGCCGATGCGCTGTTCGAGCCGCAGCGCATCGCGCGGCTCGGCGCGCACTACGTGGCGCTGCTGCGCGCGCTGGTCGGGCAGCCGCAGGCGCGCGTCGGCGAGGTCGCACTGCTCGGCGCGGACGACCGGGCGCTGCTGCGGCAGTGGAGCGTCAACGGCGAGCAGCATGCGTACGACGCGCCGGTGCACCGGCTGTTCGAGCGGCAGGCGCAGCAGCAGCCGCAGGMGATCGCGCTGGTGTTCGGCGAGCAGACGCTGGGTTACGGCGAACTGAACCGCCGCGCCAACCGGCTCGCGCACCGGCTGATCGCCGAAGGCGTCGGGCCGGACACGCGTGTCGGCATCGCGATGGAGCGTTCGTTCGAGATGGTCATCGGCCTGCTGGCGATCCTGAAGGCCGGCGGCGCCTATGTGCCGCTGGACCCGGAGCATCCGGACGAGCGGCTGGCGTACATGCTCGACGACAGCGGCATCGCGCTGCTGCTGACGCGGCCCCACCTGGCGGCGCGTTTCGGCGGCCGGCCGGCGCTGTCGGTGCTGCAAGTCGACGGCGATGCGATCGACCAGCCCGGCATCGACACTGACCCCGTCGTCGCGCTGCACGGCCAGCACCTGGCCTACGTGATCTACACCTCCGGTTCGACTGGCCGGCCCAAGGGCGCCGCGAACCACCACCGCGCGCTGCACAACCGCCTGGCGTGGATGCAACAGGCGCATGGCCTGACGCCGCACGACACCGTGCTGCAGAAGACGCCGTTCGGCTTCGACGTGTCGGTGTGGGAGTTCTTCTGGCCGCTGATGACCGGCGCGCGGCTGGTGCTGGCCGCCCCCGGCGAGCACAAGGATCCGGCGCGGCTCGCGGCGCTGATCCGCCGGCAGCGCGTCACGACGCTGCATTTCGTGCCGTCGATGCTGCAGGCCTTCCTCGCGCATGCCGAGGTCGAGCGCTGCGACAGCCTGGCGCGCGTGATCTGCAGCGGCGAGGCGCTTCCCGCCGAGGCGCAGAACGAGCTGCTGCGCCGCCTGCCCCAGGCCGGGCTGTTCAACCTGTACGGCCCGACCGAGGCGGCGATCGACGTGACGCAATGGCGTTGTCGCGATGATGGCCTGGTGCGCGTCGCGATCGGCCGGCCGATCTCGGCGACGCGCACGCTGGTGCTCGATGCCGGCCTGCAGCCGGTGCCGCCCGGCGTGGCCGGCGAGCTGTACCTGGGCGGCCTCGGCCTTGCGCGCGGCTACCTCGGCCGCGCGGGGCTGACCAGCGAACGTTTCGTCGCCGACCCGTTCGAGCCCGGCGAGCGGCTGTACCGCACCGGCGACCTCGCATGCTGGCGCGGTGACGGAGAGCTGGAGTACCTCGGCCGCATCGACCATCAAGTGAAGATCCGCGGCGTGCGCATCGAGCTCGGCGAGATCGAAGCCGGCCTGCTGGCGCAGCCGGGCGTGCGCGAGGCGGTGGTGGTCGCACGCGGCGGCGATCTGCTGGTGGCGTATGTGTCGGCACAACCCGGGCAGTCGCTCGATCCGCAAGCGCTGCGCGTGCAGCTCGCGACCCGACTGCCCGACGCGATGCTGCCGGCGGTGATCGCGGTGCTCGACACGCTGCCGCTGAACGCCAACGGCAAGATTGATCGCAACGCCTTGCCGGCCACCGGGCCTCAGGCGGCACGTGCCTGCGAGCCGCCGCAGGGCGAGGCCGAAACGGTGCTCGCGGCGATCTGGGCCGAGGTGCTGGGCGTCGAGCGCGTCGGCCGCGAAGACCGCTTCTTCGAACTCGGCGGGCATTCGCTGGCGGCCCTGCGCGTGCAGTCGCGGTTGCGCGAGCGGCTGGGCGTTGCGCTGCCGCTGCGCAGCCTGTTCGAGCAGGCGTCGCTCGCGGCGCTGGCTGCCGCCGTGCAGGCAGCGCGACCGGCCGCGGTGGCTGACGATGACGCGGCGCTGGACCGCATGGCCGATCTGCTGGCCACCCTGGAGACCTGAATGAGTTCACGCGCCCGCGACATCGCCGAGCGATTCACCCTGCTGCCGGCCGAGCGCCGCAGCGGGTTCCTGGCGCTGTTGCGCGAACAGGGCATGGCCTTCAGCCGCCTGCCGATGGTGCCGTGGCCGCCTGGCGACGAGCCTGATCCGATGTCGCATGCGCAGGCCCGCCAGTGGTTCCTGTGGCGGCTCGACCCGGCAAGCACCGCGTACCACATCGCCGGTGCACTGCGGCTCAGCGGCCGGCTCGACGTGGCGGCGTTGCGCGCGAGCTTCAGCGCGCTGGTGGCGCGGCATGAATCGCTGCGCACGGTGTTCGATGCGCTGCCCGACGGGCTGGCGCGGCCGCGCGTGCTGCCGGTGGCAGACATCGAGCTTCCCGAGATCGACACCGATGAAGTCTCGCTCGCCGCCGAGCTGCAGCGCATCAACGCCGCGCCGTTCGACCTGGAGCGCGGCCCGCTGCTGCGCCTTGCGCTGCTGAAGCTCGCGCCGCAGGAGCATGTGCTGGCGGTCGTGATGCACCACATCGTGTCCGATGGCGCGTCGCTGCAGGTGATCGTCGGCGAGTTCGTGTCGCTGTACCCATCGCGCGTCGAGAAACGTTCGATCGCGTTGCCGCCGCTGCCGATCCGCTATGCCGACTACGCCCGCTGGCAGCGCCACGGGCTGGAGGCCGGCGAGCAGGCGCGCCAGCTGGCGTACTGGACGGCCCAGATCGGCACCGACCACCCGGTGCTGCAGCTGCCGACCGACCGCCCGCGCGCGGCCGATGCGCGGTTGCGCGCCGCGCAGCACGCGATCGACCTGCCGCCGGCGCTGGTGCAAGCGCTGCGCCAGCGCGCCGGTGCGCAGCAGGCCACGCTGTTCACGGCGCTGCTGGCCGGCTGGCAGGCGCTGCTCGCGCGCTGGAGCGGCCAGCACGACGTGCGGGTCGGCGTGCCGATCGCCAACCGGCAGCGCACCGAGACCGAGGGGTTGGTCGGCTTCTTCGTCAACACGCAGGTGCTGCGCAACGCGGTCGATGCGCGGATGGACCTCGCGCAGGTGCTGCGGCAGGCGCGTGATGCGGTGATGGGCGCGCAGGAGCACCAGGACCTGCCGTTCGAGCAGCTGGTCGACGCGCTGCAGCCCGAGCGCAGCCTCGGCACGCACCCGCTGTTCCAGGTGCTCTACAACCACCAGCGCCGCAACCATGCGCTGCTGGCGCAGCTTCCGGGCCTGCGCGTGCAGGAGCAGCCGCTGGGCGAGCTGGCCGCGCAGTTCGAGCTGACGCTCGACACGCTGGAGCATGCGGACGGCCGCGTGCAGGCGGTGTTCAGTTATGCGGATGACTTGTTCGAGGCGGCGACGATCGCGCGGCTGGCGCGGCAGTACCTCGCGATGCTGGCGGCGCTGGCGTGGCAGCCGCAGACGGCGCTCGGCGAGGTCGACCTGCTCGATGTGCAGGAGCGTGCGCAGCTGCAGGCCTGGGGCGTCAATGCGCCGCAGCCGGTGGGCAGCGAGTGGGTGCACCAGGCGTTCGAGCGGCATGCGCGGAGTCATCCCGAGGCGCCGGCGGTGCTGCACGGCGATGGCGTGTTGAGCTACGGCGAGCTGGACCGGCGTGCAAATCGGCTCGCGCAGCGGCTGGTTGCGCTCGGTGTCGGGCCGGAAAGCCGGGTGGCGGTGTCGCTGCCGCGTTCGTTCGAGCTGATCGTCGCGCTGCTGGCCGTGCTGAAGGCGGGCGGAGCCTATGTGCCGCTGGACCCGTCGCACCCGGCGGACCGGATCGCGTTCATGCGCGAGGACTGCGGCGCGGCGCTGCTGCTGACGGCGGATTCGGTGCGCGAGCTGGAGGCGCAAGGCGGGGCTGACACGGATCCCGAGGTTCCGTTGCACGCCGGCAGCCTCGCCTACGTGATCTACACCTCCGGCTCGACCGGCCGGCCGAAGGGCGTGGCCGTGGCGCACGGGCCGCTCGCGATGCACTGCCGCGACACGGCGCTGCTGTACGAGATGGGTCCGGCGACGCGCGAACTGCACTTCCTGTCGTTCTCGTTCGACGGCGCGCACGAGCGGCTGCTGACGGTGCTCGGCTGTGGCGCCTCGCTGCTGCTGCGCGACGAGGCGCTGTGGACGCCGGCGCAGACGCTCGCGGCGATGCGCGAGCGCGGCGTGACGAACGCCGGCTTCCCGCCGGCCTACCTGCAGGCCCTGGCGCAAGGCGCCGAAGAACATGGCGGCGGCCCGCCGCTCGCGCTGCTGTCGTTCGGCGGCGAGGCGATGCCGCGCGCCGGCCTGCAGGCGGTGCGCGAGCACCTGCGGCCGCGGCTCTTGATCAACGGCTACGGCCCGACCGAGGCGGTCGTCACGCCGGTGCTGTGGAAGGCGCGCGGCGATGCGCCCGAGATTGCCACCGCCTACGTGCCGATCGGCTGCCCCTGTGGCGACCGCACCGCGCGCGTGCTCGATGCCGGGATGAACCTGCTGCCGCCCGGCGCAGCCGGCGAGCTGTACCTGGGCGGCGCCGGGCTCGCGCGCGGCTACCTGGGGCGCGCAGGGTTGACGGCGGAGCGCTTCGTCGCCGATCCGTTCGATGCGCAGGGCGGGCGGCTGTACCGCACCGGCGACCTGGTGCGCTGGATCGTCGATGCGCAGGGCGAGGGCCAGCTCGAGTACCTCGGGCGCATCGACCAGCAGGTGAAGGTGCGGGGCTTCCGGATCGAGCTGGGCGAGGTCGAGGCCCGGTTGATGCCGCTGGCCGGCGTGGCCGAAGCGGTGGCGAGCGTGCAGCAGGGGGCGGGCGGCGCGCGGCTGGTGGCGCACGTCACTGCGCGGCCCGGCGTGCTGCTGGTGCCAACCGAACTGCGCGCGCAGCTCGCGGCGCAATTGCCGGACTACCTGGTGCCGGCGGCCATCGCGGTGATGGACGTGCTGCCGCTGACACCGAACGGCAAGGTCGACCGGCGCGCGTTGCCGCTGATCGAGGCCCAGGCCGACGGCGACCGCTACGAGGCACCGCAGGGCGAGGTCGAGCAGGTGCTCGCGACGCTGTGGTCCGAGCTGCTGGGCGTGCCGCGGGTCGGCCGCCATGACAACTTCTTCGACCTGGGCGGCGATTCGATCCTGAGCCTGCAGATCGTCGCGCGGCTGCGCGCACGGGGCTGGACGCTGACGCCGCGCCAGGTGTTCGAGCGGCAGACGCCGGCGCTGCTGGCGCCGCTCGCGCAGGCCGAGACTTTGCGCGCGGCGCGTACGGCGAAGGAACCCGTGGGCGAGGTACCGCTGCTGCCGATCCAGCATGAGTTCTTCGCGCTGCCGATGAAAAACCGCCACCACTGGAACCAGTCGCTGCTGCTGCACAGCCGCGAGCCGCTGCAGCCCGGCGCGCTCGCGCAGGCCCTCGCGGCGCTGGTGCGGCATCACGACAGCCTGCGGCTGCGTTTCACGCAGGATGCGGCGGGCGCGTGGCACCAGGGCTATGCGGCGCTCGACGAGAGCCTGCAGCGCGAGTTGCTGTGGATGCGGCGGGCGGCAGACGCGCAGCAGATCGAGGCCTTGTGCGACGAGGTGCAGCGCAGCCTCGACATCTCGCGCGGCCCGTTGCTGCGCGGCCTCGCGATCGAGGTAGCCGACGGCAGTTGGCGGCTGATGCTGGCGGTGCATCACCTGGTGGTGGATGGGGTGTCGTGGCGCATCCTGCTCGAAGACCTGCAGCGGGCGTATGCGCAGTGCGTGGCGGGTCAGGCCGTGGAGTTGCCGCCGAAGACCAGCAGCTACCAGGCGTGGAGCGAGGCCCTCGCAGCCCGGATGCCAATCCGGGACGCGGCGTTCGATGAAGACCCCGGATTGGCATTCGGGCTGCCGATCGCGCGGCCCGACGGCAGCAACCTCGCCGGACAGCAGGTCACGACCGAACTGCGCCTCGATGCCTCGCAGACCGAGGCCTTGTTGAAGCACGCCCCCGCGGCGTACCGCACCCAGGTCAACGACCTGCTGCTGACGGCGTTGGGCCGTGCGCTGTGCGGCTGGAGCGGCCGCGCGCGCATCCGCATCGACCTCGAAGGCCATGGCCGCGAGGACATCTCCGACGAGATCGACCTGTCGCGCACGGTCGGCTGGTTCACCAGCCTGTTCCCGGTGGTGCTGGATCCGCTGGGCGAGCCCGGGGCGGCGTTGAAGCGCGTCAAGGAGACCTTGCGCGCCGTGCCGCTGCGCGGCCTGGCGCACGGCGTGCTGAAGCACAGGGGGCCGCCCGAGGTGCGGGAGGCGCTGCGCGCACTGCCACCGTCGCAGGTGGTTTTCAACTACCTCGGCCAGTTCGACGGCAGCTTCGACGAGGCCGCGGCCTGGCGACCGGCGTCTGAAAGCGCGGGTGCAGCGGTGGATGCATCGGCACCGCAGGCGCACGAGTTCTCGATCGACGGCCAGGTCTACGACGGCCAGCTCGCGCTGAACGTGCGCTACAGCCCGGCCCGGCACGACGCGGCCGAGGTGCGGCGTTTCGTCGAAGCGTTCCGTGGCGAGCTGCTGGGGTTGATCGCGCATTGCAGCGCAGGAGCGCTCGGCGTCACGCCCTCGGACTTCCCGCTGGCGCGCATCGACCAGCCCACGCTCGATGCGTTGAACCTGCCGCTGGCGAACCTCGACGACCTGTACCCGCTGTCGCCGATGCAGGCCGGCATGCTGTTCCAGTCGCTGGTCGATGACGGCGGCGAGGCCTATCGCACGCAGTTGCGCGTCGATCTCGACGGGCTGGACGTGGCCCGATTCCGCGCCGCGTGGACGACGGTGCTGGCACGCCACGAGGTGCTGCGCAGCGGCTTCATCGCGCAGCCGCCGCTGCAGTGGGTGGCGCGCCGCACCGAGCTGCCGTGGTCGGTGCAGGACTGGCGAGGCCGTCCTGGTGCCGAGCTGGACACCTTCGCGCAGGCCGAGCTCGCCGCGCCGCTGGACCTGGCGCGGCCGCCGCTGATGCGCGTCGCGCTGCTGCGCACGCAGGACGATCGCCACCACGTCGTGTGGACCGCGCACCACCTGCTGCTCGACGGCTGGAGCAGCTCGCTGCTGCTCGGCGAGGTGCTGCGCGCGTATGAAGGCGCGCCGCTGCCGGTGCCGCTCGGGCGCTTCCGCGACCACATCGCGTGGCTGCAGGCGCGCGACCCGGCGGCCGGCGAGGCGCATTGGCGGGCGCAGCTCGCGCAGCTGGAGTCGCCGACGCACCTGGCCTCGGCGCTGCGCCGGCCCGCATCGCCGCAACCTGGACAGGGCGGCCTGCACCGCACGCTGCCGCTGCAGCCGCTGGCCGATGCAGCGCGCCGCGAGCGCGTGACGGTCAACACGCTGGCGCAGGCGGCCTGGGCGCTGGTGCTGGCGCGCTGCACCGGGCAGCGTACCGTCTGCTTCGGCAGCACCGTGGCAGGCAGGCCGGCCGAGCTGCCGGGCGCGCAGCAGATGCTGGGGCTGTTCATCAACACGCTGCCGGTGGTGGCGACGCTGCAGCCGGCGCAGCCGCTCGGCGCGTGGTGGCGCGAGCTGCAGGCGCAGGGACTGGCGGCGCGCGAGCATGAGCACACGCCGCTGGTCGAGATCCAGCGCTGGGCCGGGCAGGGCGGGCAGGCGCTGTTCGACAGCCTGCTGGTGTTCGAGAACTATCCGATCGACGCGGCGCTGCGCGAAGCGGCGCCGGGCGGGCTGCGCGTCGGCACGGCCCACACCCGCGACGACACGCACTATGCGTTGACGCTGGCGCTGCACCAGGGCGAGCAGCTGGCCTTCGACTGGCGCTTCGCGCACGACGCGTTCGACGACGCGACGGTGGCGCAGCTGGCCGCGCAGCTCGAGCAGGTGCTGACGGCGTTCGTGCAACAGCCGGATGCGTGCATCGGCGCGCTGGCGCTGCCGGCCGATGCCGAACGCGAGCGGCTGTTGCGGCAGGGCGAGGGCGCTTCGCCGGTGGTGGCGGATGAGCCGGTGCACCGCACGATCGAGCGGCTGGCTCGCGCGCAGCCGGAGGCGGTGGCGCTGGTCTTCGGCGAGGTGGAACTGAGCCGCGGCGAGCTGAATGCGCGGGCCAACCGCCTCGCGCACCGGCTGATCGCGCAGGGCGTGCGGCCGGAGTCGCGGGTCGGGATCGCCCTCGATCGGTCGGTCGAGATGATCGTCGCGGTGCTGGCCGTCTTGAAGGCCGGTGCGGCCTACGTGCCGCTGGACCTGGCGTATCCCGCCGAGCGGCGGCAGGCGATGGTGGAGGACAGTGGCGTCGCGCTCGTGTTGACCGAGGTGGATGGCGCCTCGCTGATGGGTGAAGCGGCGACCGATCCGCAGGTGGCGCTGCACGCCGACCAGCTCGCGTACGTGATCTACACCTCCGGCTCGACCGGCAAGCCGAAGGGCGTTGGCGTGTCGCATCGCGCGCTGGCGCGGCATGCGCAAGCGGCGGCGGCGTTCTTCGGCCTCGTGCCCGAGGATCGCGTGCTGCAGTTCGCGACGCTGAACTTCGACGCGTTCGTCGAGCAGCTGTTCGCGCCGTTGGCCCTCGGCGCGGCGGTGGTGCTGCGCGGGCCCGAGGTGTGGGACAGCGCGACCTTCCGCCGCGAAGTGGTGGCGCGGCGCATCAGCGTCGCGGACCTGACGACGGCGTACTGGCAGCTGCTGGCGCAGGATTTCGCGCGGACACCTCCCACTGATGTCTGCTCCTTGCGCCAGGTGCACGTCGGCGGCGAGGCGATGTCGCCCGAAGGCCTGAAGGCCTGGCGCGACGCCGGCTTGTCGCACATTCGATTGCTGAACGCCTACGGCCCGACCGAGGCCACCGTGACGGCTTCGGCACTCGATTGCACGCCGTTCGTCACCGGCGAAGCCCCATGGCCCGCGTCGGTGCCGATCGGCTGGGCCTTGCCCGGCCGCGCGCTGCGCATCGTCGATGCCGACCTGCACCCGGTGCCCATCGGCGTGGCCGGCGAGCTGTGCATCGGCGGCGCGCTGCTGGCACGCGGCTACCTCGGCCGGCCGGGCCTGACGGCCGAGCGCTTCATTGCCGATCCGTTCGATGCGAGCGGCGGCCGGCTCTATCGCACCGGTGACCTGGTGCGCTGGAACGATGTCGGGCAGATCGAATACCTCGGCCGCGTCGACCACCAGGTGAAGCTGCGCGGCTTCCGCATCGAACTCGGCGAGATCGAGACGGCGCTGCTGGCGCAGCCGGAGCTGCGCGAGGCGGTCGTGCTCGCCCGGGCCTCGGCGGGCGGGCCGCGTCTGGTCGCCTATGTGGCGCTGCAGCCGGGCGCATCGATCGAGCCCTCCGCGCTGCGCGAACGCCTGGCCACGCGGATGCCCGAGCACATGCTGCCGTCGGCCTTCGTGCAGCTGCCCGCGCTGCCGTTGACCCCCGGCGGCAAGCTCGACCGCCGCGCGCTGCCCGAGCCCAAATTCACCACCGACGCCGAACACGAACCACCCGAGAGCGACGCCGAGCACGCGCTCGCGGCGATCTGGTGCGAAGTGCTCGGCGTGCCGCGTGTCGGCCGCCGCGATCACTTCTTCGAGCTCGGCGGGCATTCGCTGCTCGCGGTGCGGCTGGTGGCCGAGCTGCGGCAACGGCTCGGGCTGGAGCTCGGCCTGCGCAGCGTGTTCGACCACCCGACGCTGGCCGGCCTGGCCGCGGCACTGCCGAGGCCGACCGCCACGACCACCGCGGACCGGCTGGGTGCTTTGCTTGACGAACTGGAAGATTCCCTGGAATGACGATCGAACTTGCTGCCTTGTCGCGCCGCTTCGCCCAGTTGCCCGCCGGCAAGCGCGCGGCGTTCCTCGAGCGGCTGCGTGCCGAAGGGCTGGACTTCGGCGCGCTGCCGCTGATCGCCCGCGAGCCCGGCACACCGGCGCCGCTCGCGCCGGCGCAGCGTGCGCTGTGGCTGGCGTGGCAGCGTGCACCGCAGTCGCCGGCCTACAACCTGGCCGGGCGCCTGCGCATTCGCGGCGGGTGCCGTGCCGATGGCGTGCAGGCTGCCGTGCGACGGCTGGTGCAGCAGCACGAGGTGCTGCGCACGCGGATCGCGCTGGATGCCGAGGGGCAGGCCATCCAGCGGGTGGATGCATCGGCGTCGTTCGGTTGGTCGGAACACGAGGGACGCAGCGACGATGCGGCGCGAGACTTTGCCGCGCAGCCGTTCGACCTGGAGGACGGCCCCGTCTTCCGCGCGGCCTTGTACTGCGAGCCCGACGGCACGCTGGCGCTGCTGCTCGGCGTGCACCACATCGCGGCCGATGGTGGCTCGGTCGCGCTGCTGCTGCAGGAGCTCTCGTCGCTGTTGCAGCATCCCGCCCGGGCCCTGGAGCCGCCGGCGCTGCAGTACGCCGACCATGCGCAATGGCAGCAACGCTGGCTGGCCGCCGGCGAGCTGGCACGCCAGCAGGCCTGGTGGCTCGATGAATTGCGCGATGCACCGCTCGCCACCACGCTGCCGCTGGACCGCCCGCGCAGCGCGCAGCCCAGCGCCCGCGGCGAGCTGCTGGGC
>NZ_JBFUFQ010000169.1:0-12638 GCF_056403355.1 Rhizobacter sp. P2_H3
GGTCGATGCGCTGCAGTGCCAGGCGCTGCAGCTTGGTCGCCATGCCGGCACGCGCCGCGGCCCGTTCGGTGAGCTCGATGGTCAGCTTGCCCTTGCCGCTGTCACCCAGCGGCAGCCCGGCCGACAGCGAGGCGCGCGACGCGGCCTGGYCGTTCAGGCGGCAGATCTCGACCAGGCAGTCGAGCAGCGGATCGGGGTGGATCAGGTCTTCGCGCATCCGCAGCGGCGCCGCCTCCGCCGGCTTGTGGGCGGCGGGGGCCTGGGCTGTCGGTTGGGCGGCAGCGGCGGAGGGCAGGGGACGGGGATCGGTCATCGGTGTCGCGGTATCGGGAAGTCAGACATCGACCTATTCGAACGGCGACATGGTGCGCCGTCAATCGATATCGGCCATATGGAAGCCGAATTGACCCCGGCGGCGATCGTCGAAGAACCGCCTCAGGGTTTCCCGCACCGTCGGGAACGCGAGGTCGTCCCACGGCACCTCGTCCTCGCGGAACAGGCGGGCCTCGATGGTCTCGGGGCCGGGCGCGAAATCGGTGTCAAGCAATCGGGCGCGGTAGAAGAAGTGAACCTGCCCGACGCGCACCACGTTGAGCAGCGTGAACAAGGCCTGCATCTCGATGCGGGCGCCGGCCTCCTCGTCGGTCTCGCGCAGCGCGCCGGCGGCGGTGGTTTCGCCGAGCTCCATGAAGCCGGCCGGCAGCGTCCAGAAGCCGTGGCGCGGCTCGATGTTGCGGCGGCACAGCAGCACCTGGTCGTGCCACACCGGCAGCGTGCCGACGACGTTCAGCGGGTTCTCGTAGTGGATGGCGCCGCAGGCGGCGCAGGTCGCGCGCTCGCGGTTGTCATCGGGCGGGATGCTGTAGCTGACCGGCGATCCGCAGGTCTTGCAGTGCTTGAAGCTTCGGGCCTTGAACATCGCAGGGAGTTTAGCCGTGAGTTTTCAGCCCTCGTGGCATCATCCCGCCATCCCCCAACAGACTCTCTGCGGAGCGACTTCCATGAGCCACGTCGTGCCGGTTCCGGCCACCCCTTCCGTGCCCGTCGTCGGCGCGCAACCCGGCGACACCTTCCCGGTGCGCCGCATCTACTGCGTCGGCCGCAACTACGTCGACCATGCGATCGAGATGGGCCACACCGGCCGCGAGGCGCCGTTCTTCTTCCTGAAGCCGGCCGACGCGGTGCTGCCGGTGGCCGAGGGCACGACCGGGCAGATGCACTACCCGAGCGCCACCAAGGACCTGCACCACGAGGTCGAGCTGGTCGTCGCGATCGGCAAGGGCGGGCGCAACATCCCGGCGGCCCAGGCGCTCGACCATGTGTACGGCTATGCCGTCGGGCTCGACATGACGCGCCGCGACCTGCAGGGCGAGGCCAAGAAGCTGGGCCGCCCGTGGTGCAGCGGCAAGGGCTTCGACGAATCGGCGCCGATCGGCCCGGTGCGGCCGGCCGCGCTTTGCCAGGTGGGCGCCGACACGCGCATCGAGCTGAAGGTCAACGGCACGCTGCGCCAGCACAGCGTGATCGGCAAGCTGATCTGGAACATCCCCGAAATCATCGAGCAGCTGTCCGGGCTGTGGGAGCTGGCCCCCGGCGACCTGATCTTCACCGGCACGCCCGAGGGCGTGGCCGCGGTCGTCACCGGCGACACGCTGAGCGCGAAGGTCGACGGCGTCGGCAGCCTGCAAGTGCAGCTGGTGGCCCGCTGATGGCGGTCCTGTGACAGGCGTGCACGGCATGCAGCTCTACAGCTACTTCCGGTCGTCGGCCTCGTTCCGCGTGCGCGTCGCGCTCGCGCTGAAGGGGCTGGCCTACGACTACGTGCCGGTGCACCTGGTCAAGAACGAGCAGACGCAGCCGGCCTTCGCCGCGCTGTCGCCCGGGCGGCTGGTGCCGGTGCTGAAGGACGACAACGCGTTGCTGTCGCAATCGCTCGCGATCATCGAGTACCTCGACGAGACCCATCCGCAGCCGCCGCTGCTGCCCGCCGATCCGCTCGGCCGGGCCCGCGTGCGCGCACTCGCGCTGGACGTCGCCTGCGAGATCCACCCGCTGAACAACCTGCGCGTGCTGCGCTACCTGCTGCACGACCTGGGCGTCAGCGAGGACGACAAGAACCGCTGGTACCGCCACTGGTGCGAGACCGGGCTGGAGACGGTGGAGCGCCAGCTCGAGGGGCAGCCCGAGACCGGCCGCTTCTGCCATGGCGACAAGCCGACGCTCGCCGACATCACGCTGGTGCCGCAGATCTTCAATGCGCAGCGCCTGAACTGCCGGCTCGACCACGTGCCGACGGTGATGCGCATCTTCGAGGAATGCATGCGGCTCGATGCGTTCAGCCGCTCGCAGCCTTCGGCCTGCCCGGACGCGACCTGATGGCCACGACGGCGTTGCAGGACGCGCTGGTCCCCGACTGGGCGCTGGACCACGTCGGCGCGTTGATGAGCACGCGCCGCGGCGGCCTCAGCGCGCCGCCGTGGGAGAGCCTGAACCTCGGCATCGCGGTCGGCGACGACCCGGAGGCGGTCGACGCGAACCGCGCGCGCTTCGCGGCCGCGACTGGCGCGGCGCCGGTCTTCATGAAGCAGGTGCATGGCACGCGGGTGCTGCGGCTGCTGCGGGCGTCGGCTGGCGCAGCGCTCGAAGAGGCCGATGCGGCGATCACCACCGAGCGCGGCGTGGCCTGCACGGTGCAGGTGGCCGATTGCCTGCCGGTGCTGCTGGCAACGACCGGCGCCGTGGCCACGCCGGCCGTCGGTGCGGCCCATGCCGGCTGGCGCGGCCTGGCCGGTGGCGTGCTCGACAACACCGTGGCGGCGCTGTGCGCGGCGGCGGGCTGCGAGCCGGGCGCGCTGGTGGCGTGGCTCGGCCCGTGCATCGGGCCGGAGCGCTTCGAAGTGGGCCCGGACGTGCTGCAGGCCTTCGGCGACGACCCTCAACGCGCCGACCCGGCGCTGTTCCGCGGCCATGCGCCGGGCAAGTGGATGGCCAACCTGCCTGAACTCGCGCGCCGGCGCCTCGCGGGCCTGGGCGTGACGCAGATCAAGGGCGGCGCCTGGTGCACCGTCGACGATGCATCACGGTTCTTTTCGTTCCGGCGCGATCGCATCACCGGGCGGATGGCCGCTGCCGTCTGGCTGCGCTGATGTCGCCATCTCGGCGGCTTCGGCCTGCCGTTGCGCGCGCCGCCGCGACGGCGTGCCCAGCAGGTACAGCACGATCGACAGCGGCAGCACGCCGTACAGCAGCAAGGTGAAGACCGCGCCGAGCACGGTGCCTTGCGAGCTGGTCGCCTCTGCGATGCTCATCATGACAACCACGTACATCCAGGCAATCGCGACGAGGTACATTTTTGAGGCCGCTCGGCGGCTGGTGTCGAAGCGAAGAGTGTGACCCGAAACTGACCCCAAGGCGACGGCCCGTGCGAGGCCGGCAAGGAGACCTGTGAAGAATCAAGCAGCGGTGGCCCACGACAGCGCCGACGCGTTCGGCGCGACGATCGGTGACGTTTTCAAGTCGATGAGCGGGCTGAGCCTGCCGTTGCCGGCGCTCAGCGCGCTGCAGGCCGACTACATGGCGCAGGCGAGCGCGCTGTGGAACCAGAGCATCGGCGCGGCGGCGCCGCCGAACGGTGCCACCCAGCCCGCCACCAGGCCAGAGCCGCTGGGCGACCGCCGCTTCAGCGCCGCCGCCTGGGCCGACAACCCGATGGCCTCGTTCACCGCGCGGCTGTACCTGCTGAACGCCCGCACGCTGATGGGCCTGGCCGACAGCGTCACGGGAGACGAGAAGACGCGCGAGCGCATCCGCTTCGCGGTGCAGCAGTACGTCGCGGCGGCCTCGCCGAGCAATTACCTGCCGCTCAACCCGGAGGCGCTGCAGCTCGCGCTGAAGACGCAGGGCGAGAGCATCCTGCATGGCGTGCAGCACCTGGTGCAGGATCTGCAGCAGGGCCACGTCTCGCAGACCGACGAAAGCGTGTTCGAGGTCGGCCGCAACGTCGCCACCACCGAGGGCAGCGTGGTGTTCGAGAACGAGCTGTTCCAGCTGCTCGAGTACAAGCCGCTGACGAAGACGGTGTTCGAGCGGCCGCTGCTGATGGTGCCGCCGTGCATCAACAAGTACTACATCCTCGACCTGCAGCCGGAGAACTCGCTGATCCGCCATGCGGTCGCGCAGGGCCACCGGGTGTTCGTCGTCAGCTGGCGCAATGCCGACGCGGGCCTGTCGCACCTCGGCTGGGACGACTACATCGAAGACGCGGCGATCCGCGCGATCGACGTGGTGCAGGAGATCACCGGGGCCGAGACGATCAACACACTGGGCTTCTGCGTCGGCGGCACCATCCTCGCCACGGCGCTCGCGGTGCTGGCCGCGCGCGGCCGCAAGCCCGCTGCCAGCATGACGCTGTTGACGACCTTCCTCGACTTCAGCAACACCGGCGTGCTCGACCTGTTCGTCGACGAGGCGATGGTGCAGCTGCGCGAGATGACGCTCGGCCCGGCCAGCCCGAACGGCGGCGGGCTGTTGAAGGGGCAGGAGCTGGCCTCCACCTTCAGCGCGCTGCGCCCGAACGACCTGCTGTGGAACTACGTCGTCGGCAACTACCTGAAGGGCGAGACGCCGCCGGCGTTCGACCTGCTGTACTGGAACAGCGACAGCACCAACCTGCCGGGGCCGATGTACTGCTGGTACCTGCGCAACACCTACCTCGAGAACAACCTGGTGAAGCCGGGCCGCGTGACGGTGTGCGGCGAGAAGCTCGACCTGTCGCGCGTCGACATGCCGACCTATGTGTACGGCTCGCGCGAGGACCACATCGTGCCCTGGGACGCGGCGTACCGGAACACCCAGGTGCTGAAGAAGGCGAAGACGCGCTTCGTGCTGGGGGCGTCCGGCCACATCGCCGGCGTGATCAACCCGCCGGCCAAGAAGAAGCGCAGCCACTGGATCGGACCGGCCCAGGGGTCGCAGCCGGCCAGCGCCGACGCGTGGCTCGCAGCCGCGCAGGAGCACTCCGGCAGCTGGTGGACCGACTGGGACGCCTGGCTGGCTGGCCACGCCGGCAAGCAGCTGCCGGCCCCGAAAAACCCTGGCAGCCGCAGGCACAAGCCGATCGAGCCGGCGCCCGGGCGCTATGTGAAGCAAAAAGCCTGATGTCGATGACTCCGGCTTGACCCCGCGCCCGCAGCGCACCACATTCCGTTCAACATCCCCGTCAACAGGAGACTCCCATGTCCGACATCGTCATCGTCGCCGCCACCCGTACCGCCGTCGGCAAGTTCGGTGGCGCCCTCGCGAAGACGCCGGCCCCCGAGCTCGGCGCGGCCGTCATCGCCGAGCTGCTGAAGCGCGCCAAGCTCAGTGGCGACCAGGTCAACGAGGTCATCCTCGGCCAGGTGCTCACCGCCGGCTCGGGCCAGAACCCGGCGCGCCAGGCCGTCATCAAGAGCGGCCTGCCGCAGGCGGTGCCGGCGCTGACCATCAACGCGGTCTGCGGCTCCGGCCTGAAGGCGGTGATGCTGGCGGCGCAGGCCATCCGCGACGGCGACTCCGAGATCGTGATCGCCGGCGGCCAGGAGAGCATGAGCCTCGCCCCGCATGTGCTGCCGAACTCGCGCGACGGCCAGCGCATGGGCGACTGGAAGCTGGTCGATTCGATGATCACCGACGGCCTGTGGGATGTGTACAACCAGTACCACATGGGCATCACCGCCGAGAACGTCGCGAAGAAGTTCGGCGTGAGCCGCGAGGCGCAGGACGCGCTGGCGCTGGCCTCGCAGCAGAAGGCGGCCGCCGCGCAGGATGCCGGCCGCTTCAAGGACGAGATCGTGGCCTTCAGCATCGCGCAGAAGAAGGGCGACCCGATCGTGTTCGCCGCCGACGAGTTCATCAACCGCAAGACCAATGCCGAGGCGCTGGCGGGCCTGCGCCCGGCCTTCGACAAGGCCGGTGGCGTGACGGCCGGCAATGCGTCGGGCCTGAACGACGGCGCGGCCGGCGTGGTCGTGATGACCGCGAAGAAGGCCGACCAGCTGGGGCTGACGCCGCTCGCGCGCATCAAGAGCTACGCGACCGTGGCGCTCGATCCGGCCTTCATGGGGATCGGGCCGGTGCCGGCCTCGCAGAAGGCGCTGCAGCGGGCCGGCTGGAAGCCCTCCGACCTCGACCTGCTCGAGATCAACGAAGCCTTCGCGGCGCAGGCCTGCGCGGTGAACAACGAGATGGGCTGGGACACAAGCAAGGTGAACGTCAACGGCGGCGCGATCGCGATCGGGCACCCCATCGGTGCATCCGGCTGCCGCATCCTGGTGACGCTGCTGCACGAGATGCAGCGCCGCAACGCGAAGAAGGGCATCGCGAGCCTGTGCATCGGCGGTGGCATGGGTGTTGCCTTGACGGTCGAGCGTTGAAAGTTAAGCCAGGGTGAGCCCAGGGCGAACCCCGGTTGACGCCGCACCCGGGCGCGACGACGCTCGGGTGTCTGCACACCTTTTTCAGGAGAGAAAAAAATGACTCAGAAGATCGCCTACGTCACCGGAGGCATGGGCGGCATCGGCACCACGATGTGCCAGCGCCTGCACAAGGACGGCTTCACCGTCGTGGCGGGCTGCGGTCCGAGCCGCGATTTCACCAAATGGCTGAACGAGCAGAAGGCGCTGGGCTACACCTTCCATGCGTCGGTCGGCAATGTCGGCGACTGGGATTCCACCGTCTCGGCGTTCCAGAAGACCAAGGCCGAGCTGGGCTCGATCGACGTGCTGGTCAACAACGCCGGCATCACGCGCGACGGCATGTTCCGCAAGATGAGCCGCGCCGACTGGGATGCGGTGATCGAGACCAACCTGACCAGCCTGTTCAATGTCACCAAGCAGGTGATCGACGACATGCTCGAGAAGGGCTGGGGCCGCATCATCAACATCAGCTCGGTCAACGGCGAGAAGGGCCAGTTCGGCCAGACCAACTACTCCGCCGCGAAGGCCGGCATGCACGGCTTCACGATGGCGCTGGCCCAGGAAGTCGCCAACAAGGGCGTGACGGTCAACACCGTGTCGCCGGGCTACATCGCCACCGACATGGTCAAGTCGATCCGCCAGGACGTGCTCGACAAGATCGTCGCCGGCATCCCGGTCAAGCGCCTGGGCACGCCGGACGACATCGCGTCCATCGTGTCGTGGGTCGCGTCGGATGAATCCGGCTTCGCGACCGGTGCCGACTTCTCGGTCAACGGCGGCCTGCACATGGGCTGAGTCCCGGCTTCTCGTACCGCGCCACCGCGACCCCCGCAGCCCCGGTTGCCAGCATGCTGGCACCGGGGCTGTTGTCATGGCAGCTGCACTTTCTTGCACGCGCTTGACCCACTGTGCCTGCGGCCATCGATTTGGCAGATGGCGCTATCGACATTGGATATGCCCCTCTGCGCGAAAGCTCACTAGCATTCGCACCCATTCATCACGCGCCGCCGGATTCACCCATCCGCAGGCAGCGGGGAACCTGGCCCATCGGCCTGCACGATTTCCTCGCAATTGAGACGCAAGCTGTCGCCCCGGTGGTTGTGTCTCGCTCCCCCTTGGTCCCCTTGGTCTGTCAGCGCGCAGAACTCCGCATGCAGCACTTCCAGCCTCCCGCCTCCCTGTTTCCCGAGCCCGTGGACATTCCCCCCGACGGCGAGCGCACCACGCCCCAGCGCACCACGCCCCACCGGCTCGGCCTCCCCGCGCGCTGGCAGAGCGGCTCGCAGGCGGTCATCCAGGCGCTGATCGACAACGGCGTGACGATGTTCTTCCTGTGCAGCGGAGGCGCCTTGATCGCGCCGCTGTGCGGGGCGCTCGGCGCGAGCGCCGGGGTGCGCGTCGTGCGGCTGTCGCAGGAGCGGGCCGCGGTGCACGCGGCCGAGGGCTATGCCAAGGCGACCGGGCAGATGGCCGCCGTGCTGGTGTCGGGCGGCTCCGGTGTCGCCGCGGCCGTGGCCGGGCTGATGAGTGCGATGGCCGATTCGGTGCCGCTGCTGTGCATCGCCGGGCAGGTCGAATCGGCGCTGATCGGCACCGATGCCTTCCGCGAATGCGATGCGCTGGGCATCACCCGCGCCGTGACGAAGTGGAGCCGGCGCATCGACCTGGCGCTGGCGCACGATGCGGCCGCCATCGTCGACCGCGCGGTGCAGGTCGCCCGCGCCGGGCGCTGCGGGCCGGTGCTGCTCGACATGCCGCTCGACGTGCAGCGCACCGAAGTGACGGTGCGGCGCACCGGCGCGTCGGTGGTCGGCGCGGTGCTCACGGGGCAGGGGCCGCTGATGCCGCCGGACCGCCGGCTGGTCCGCGCGGTGGCACAGATCCGTGCGGCGCGCCGGCCGCTGTTGTATGCGGGTGGTGGCGTGATCCGCTCCGGCGCTGCGGCGAGCGCGGCGCTGGCCGAGTTCGCGCAGGTGGCCGACCTGCCATGCGTGCTGACGATGGCGGCACTCGGCGCGCTGCCCTCCAGCGACCGGCACTGCCTGGGCTGCCTGGGCGAGCAGGGCAGCCCGGTGGCGAACCTCGCACTGCGGCACGCCGATGTCGTGGTCTGCATCGGCGCCCGCCTCGACGAACGCTCCTGGCCGCGCAGCGAGCCCCTGCCGGGCACGCTGATCCATGTCGACATCGATCCGACCAGCATCAACAAGGTCTGGCCGTCTGCCACGCCGCTGGTCGGCGATGGAGGCGAGGTGCTGAAGGGGCTGGGCCAGCAGTGGCTGAAGAACCTGGACCTTCACGCCGCGACGGAAGGCGACGGGCCCACCCCGCGGCACGCGTGGTGGCAGGCGATCGAGGGCTGGCGGCGGGACGCCGCGCTTGCCGATGAAGTCAACGGGCCCCGCACGCGCACGCCGATCACCGACCAGGTGCTGCGGGCCCTGCGCGAGCCGCTGGCGGCGCTGGAGGCGGTCGTGACCGTCGACGACGGCCTGGCGCAGGCGGCTGGCGCACGCCACCTGCAGCACCTGCATCCGGGCCGCTGGCTGGTGTCGACCGGTGTCGGCATGCCGGGCTTCGCGTTGCCGGCCGCGATCGGCGTGCTGGCGGCGCACCCACGGCGGCCGGTCGTGTGCCTGAGCGATGCGAATGCGCTGCTGCCGACCCTGCACGAGCTGCAGTCGGTCTACGACCACGGCTGGCCGTTGAAGCTGATCGTGTTTCCGCCGCCGCTGGCCGATCCGCGGCGCAGCGCTGCGGCCTGCGCGGCGTCGCCCTCCGTGATGATCCAGCGGCCCGACATCGCGGCGGTCGCGCGCGCCTTCGGGTGGCGCATCCACCGGCTGAAGTCGGCCGCCGCGATCGATCGCGCGGTGGCCGACTGCCTCGCCAGCGACGAGCCCTACCTGCTGCAGGTCGACCTGTCGCTCGCCGACGCGCTGCGCGTCGAGCCGGTGGACGCTTCGGACACCGCGGATGCCTCGGAGGGCTCGAACAGCGAGCCTTCACTGCAGATCGGGTCGCGGGTGCGGCTCGCGCTGGCGCGCCAGCGCTGAAACGCAACCCAGGAGGACAGGAAAATCGAGTTGAGACAGCTTCGCTATTTCGTGCGCATCGTGGACCTGGGCAGCCTGTCCCGCGCGGCCGGCGTGCTGCACGTGGCGCAATCCGCACTGAGCCACCAGGTGGCCGCACTCGAAGACGAGTTCAAGAGCCTGCTGCTCAACCGCAGCTCGCGTGGGGTGTCGCCGACCGAATGCGGACAGCACCTGTACCGCTACGCGCAGGCCATCCTGAAGCATGCCGACGATGCGCACGATGCGGTCACCAGCTGCTCGACCGAGCCGACCGGGCACGTCGGCATCGGCATTCCGCTGTGCATGGTCGCGTCGCTCGGGCTGCCCATCTTCAACGAGGTCCGCACGCGCTATCCGGCGATCCGCCTGCAGATCTACGAGGAGCTGAGCGGCACGGTGCTCGAATGGGTCAAGAGCGGCCGGCTGATGCTCGGCATCGCGTTCGACGACGGCAACCTCGAAGGGCTCGACACGGTGCGCGTGATGGAGGAGCGGCTGTTCCTCGTCGTGAACCCGAAGTCGCGGCTGGCGCGCCGCAAGGTCATCACGCTGCGCGAGCTGCAGGGCATCGACCTGGTGCTGCCCGGGCTGGAGCAGGGGGTGCGGCACCGCGTCGAGCGCGTGATGATGCGCGAGGGCCTGTCGCCGCCGGCGGTCATCGCCGAGATGAATTCGCTGGCGCTGCTGAAGCAGGCGGTCGCGGCCAACATCGCCGCGACGATCCTCTCGTGGCCCAGCATCGAGACCGAGGTGCTGCAGAAGAAGCTCGCGGTGGTCGAGATCACCCGGCCTTCGATCACGCGCACGGTGTCGGTGTGCGCCACCACCGTCGTCAAGCAGACGCGGGCCGCCGAATGCGTGCTGGCGGCTGCCACCATGGCCATCCGACATGCAGTGCGCAACGCGGCGTGGCGCGGCGTGCGTTTGCTGAGCGCGAGCGCATGACACGCATGGCTGCAAGAAATTTCATCCCCGCAGTTCTTACCGCAGCGCCGGCCAACAGGCGCCACATCCACCGTCTCAGAGAGGACCACCATGATCGACCTTGCGAACACCGCCACTGACTTTGCGAACCCCGTCGTCCCCGCCTCGACGGGCGCGCCGATGGCCTTGATCGATGCCTTGCGCCACACCTTCGGCCTGCGCTTCAAGCTCGGCCGCCTGATGCGCGAGCAGCACGGCCGCGAGCCGTCGGCGATCGACATGACGATGCCGGACGGCGTCGTCTTCGCCCACACGACCGAAGAGGTGGCCGAGGTGGTCCGGCTGTGCGCGCTGCACCGGGTCGCGGTGACAGCCTTCGGCGTGTTCTCGTCGCTCGAGCGGCATGTGCTCGGCCATGCGGGCGGCATCTCGATCGACCTGTCCGAGATGGACGAGGTGCTGACGATCAATGCGCAGGACCTGACCGCGACGGTGCAGGCCGGCGTCACCCGCTCGCAGCTGAATGCCGACGTGAAGGACACCGGCCTGTTCTTTCCGATCGATCCGGGCTCGAAGGCATCGTTGGGCGGCATGGCGGCGACGCGTGCCGGCGGCACCAGCGCGGTGCGCTACGGCACGATGCGCGAGAACGTGCTGGCGCTCACCGTCGTGACGGCCGAGGGCAAGATCATCCGCACCRCGCGCCGGGCCAAGAAGTCGTCGGCCGGCTACGACCTGACGCGCATCTTCGTCGGCAGCGAGGGCACGCTGGGYATCATCACCGAGGTGACGGTGCGGTTGTACCCGCGGCCCGAGGCGATCGCGACCGCGGTGTGCACCTTCGCCGATGCGCGCAACGCGGTCGACACGGTGATCCAGACCATCCAGACCGGCGTGCCGCTCGCGCGTGCGGAGTTCATGGATGCGCTGGCGCTGCGCGCCGTCAACCTGCACACCGAAACGTCGTACCAGGAGCGGCCGACGCTGTTCCTCGAATTCCACGGCACGGCGGCCGGCGTGGTCGAGCAGGCCGAGATCGTGCGCGACATCGCGCGCGAGTACGGCGGTGACGACTACGACTGGGCCGACCAGCCTGAAGACCGTTCGCGGCTGTGGAGCGCCCGCCACACGGCCTTCAACGCCTGCGAGCTGCTGCGGCCGGGCTGGCGCACCTTCACGACCGATGCCTGCGTGCCCTTGTCGCGGCTGGCGCAGTGCATCGAGGAGACCATCGAGGACACGCGGCGTTCATCGCTGYTGTGCCCGCTGTTCGGCCATGTGGGCGACGGGCACCTGCTGTGCATCCTCATTGCCGACCCCGACAACCCGCTCGAGATGGCCGAGGCCGAGCGCCTGAACCAGCGGATGATCAGCCGCGCGATGCGCATGGAAGGCACCTGCACCGCCGAGCACGGCATCGGCGGGCACAAGGTGGTGCTGCTGACGGAAGAGTTCGACGCCAACGCTTTGCAGCTGATGCGCCAGCTGAAGCGGGCGTGGGATCCGCTGAACATCCTGAATCCCGGCAAGGTGATCGGGGTGCAGGACTGACAAGCGGGCAGTGCATGCGGACCAGCAGGTCCGCCGAGCCCATCGATCCCCCAGGGAGGAGCCCTTGCATTCATCGCACCATGTTGCCGTGGTGAGGCGCGGCGTTGCCGTGCCTCGGACGGTCTCGAGTTTCATCTTCAAGCTCTGGCTGCTGGCCTGCGCGACATCTGCCATTGCGCAGTCGCCGGCCCAGCCTACGGCCGACCCGTTCAACTACGCACGCACGACGAGCTTCACCTACCGTCCCGACGGTCTCGTGGAGACCGAGACGATCGAGCCCGGCAACCCGCAGCTGTGCGTGGTGACGCGGTTCCGCTACGACGCGCGGGGCAACCGCACCGGCACGCAGGTGTCCAACTGCAGCGGCGCCACCGGCGACGCCGTGTTCGCCACGCGCAGCAGCAGCGTCAGCTACGACGCGCAGACGGTGACGATCGGCGGCACGAGCGTGCAGATCCAGCCGGACACCCAGGTGAGTGGCCGCAGGAACGCGTTGCAGCAGGAGGAGACGCAGACGGTGGATCCGCGCTTCGGCACCGTGCTGAGCAGGACGGACGCGAACGGGCTGACCACGCGCTGGGAATACGACGACCTGGGTCGCACGACGCGCGAGATTCGCCCCGATGGCACG
>NZ_JBFUFQ010000170.1:0-12599 GCF_056403355.1 Rhizobacter sp. P2_H3
CGGCAGCACCGAGCTGTTCCCGGTGCGCCGTATCTACTGCATCGGCCGCAACTACGCGGCGCATGCGCGCGAGATGGGGTCGGACCCGAACCGCGAGCCGCCGTTCTTCTTCCAGAAGCCGAGCGACGCGGTGCAGTTCGTGGCGCCCGGCAGCACGGCCGAGCACCCGTACCCGCCGTTGACGAAGAACTACCACTACGAGATCGAGCTCGTCGCGGCGCTGCACCGCGGCGGGCGCAACGTGCCGCCGGAGCAGGCGCTCGATCTGGTCTACGGTTATGCGATCGGGCTGGACATGACGCGCCGCGACCTGCAGCGCGCGATGGGCGACGAGAAGAAGCCGTGGGAGATCGGCAAGAGCTTCGACCGCTCGGCGCCGATCGGGCCGATCCACCGCGTGGCGCAGGTGGGGCATTTCACGCAGGGCTCGATCACGCTGAAGGTGAACGGCCAGCTCAAGCAGAACGCCGACCTGAAGCAGACGATCTGGAGCGTGGCCGAGCAGATCAGCAAGCTGTCGCAGGCCTTCGAGCTGAAGCCCGGCGACATCATCTTCAGCGGCACGCCGGAGAACGTCGGGCCGGTGGTGCCGGGGGATGTGATGCAGGGGGAGATCGCGGGCTTGCCGGTGTTGAGCGTGCGGGTGGTGTAGGAGGGGCAAGAGAGAGGGCAAGAGGGGAACCGGCCTGGCGGTGTCGTTACCAATGCGGGCAGGCGGATGCACGCCTTGCTGCAGCGACACCTCAGGAAAGGAACCTGACCATGGAAGGCCAGCCCCCCGGCAAACTCCCCTCGTCTCGCGGGCCGTCGCTGAAGAACTTCGTCATCCGAGGTCGGACGAGCGCGCAGCCTGATGGCAAGGCATTGGGCCAGAAGGAGCGTCAAAACGCTCGTGCAACGCTTGACTCGGGCCTGCAGTCACCACGGAGGCCCACGATCGACCCGGAATCTGACGAACGGCGGACACGGCAGCGTCGAGACGAAGACGAGCTCTTGCGCGCGATCGAGGGTGCGATGACGCGCAATGACGATGCCTCTGCCGAACAGCTGCTCCTGCAATTGAACAAGGTGCAGCAGCAAGGCGTTGTGTTGCGGGAGCACCTCGAATCGTCCGGCCGTGCGAATCAGCTGCTGGCCTGTCGGGAAAGGCTCAACGGGGAGCTCGAAACCACCAGCACGTTGAAGCTCGAGCTCCGTGCCGCAACAAAGTACGTGCGAGCGCTGGAGACTCGCATCGAAGCGTCTGCGGCCCGAGTGGAGAACCTCGCGAAGGAATTCGACGCACTGCTGGCACGGCCCGAAACGTGAGGCGATGCACGGAACGCCCTTCGAGGCGGTGTTACTCACGCGATGCGATATCGAGAGTCATCAGCAGTCAGGGCGAGTCCGGTTATCGCAGTCACTCATCAATGCAGGGCCGCGACGGCTTGCCAATCAAGAGAAAGCAATGAGGCCCCCACCCGGAGTCAAAAAGAAAGATCGTGCGGAAAGCAAGGTGCAGAGCCCGAGGTCGAAGGAGAAGAACGACTTGCTCCATCGTAATAAGACGAGCAAGAAGAACGCTCGCCACACATTGGACCTGTCTGGGACGAATCTATCCATTGATCGACCGACAGCGCTGTCCACTGAAAAACGCGCCACCTTTGCCTCCCAGCCGTCCGACTCGGACTCCCTGTTGCCGACGTTCAATCAGTGGAGGAATGGGGCCGATACCACCAGCCCGAGACACGCGTGGACATCTTCGGTTCACTCGCCGAGGGGTACTCCCGCCGCTGAGAAGCTGACACTGGGCAAGAGTCGCACCAACAATCTCATCGAGAGCCTGCTGGGATCGATGCAGGGCGCCTCAGAGCAAGAAATCAAGGAGGCGCTTCAAAAGCTGGAGCGCATGGAGGGGAGCCGCGCCGGTCTGGGACAGGCCGCGCAGGAATACAAGCGCCAGGCAGCCGCGGCAAGAGCCGAGATCAGCACGCTGCAACAGCGCGTGTTGGACTTGGATGCGCGAGCATCCCTCCTGGAGAATCTCAACGAAGGCGGCACCGAAGAATGTCAAGGCGCGATTCAGAGATTGAAAGCAGAGCTTGGGCGCCGAGCCGCGCTTCAGGCACCGGGCGACGTACTTGAATCTGCCGAGGGCGGCGACGTTGACGCCAAGAAGGTGTTTGGGGACGCGACATTTTCACTGGAGGAGGTGCTCCAGGGGCTTAAAGTTTCCGTTGCGGAGTTGGAAGTCGAGGCTCGGCAAAAGCGCGGCACTGTCAGTATCCAGAAGCTGCCCGCGTTGGAGTTGATCTCTGCCACCGAAACAGTCGAGACCGAAGGGGTATCGCACAGCAAGGCGGAGCGCAAAGCGGCCGAGCATGCGAAGAAAGTCGGGCAACTCGGAGAACTTCTGACAGCGGAAGAGCAGAAGCTGGCCAAGTGGCAGCACAAGGCCCGTGAACTCGCCTTGTCGGAGGCCAGCGCCTCCAACGTGTAGAACCGCTCTCCGTGCCCTGCCCGGGCGCCGCGCTCAGGCCGTCCCGCCCACCGTCATCTTGTCGATGCGCAAGGTGGGCTGGCCGACCCCCACCGGCACGCTCTGCCCTTCCTTGCCGCACACGCCGACGCCGGTGTCGAGCTTCATGTCGTTGCCGATCATGCTGACGCGGGTCAGCGCGTCGGGCCCATTGCCGATGATCGTGGCGCCCTTCACCGGGTACTGGATCTTGCCGTTCTCGACCCAGAAGGCCTCGGAGGCCGAGAACACGAACTTGCCGCTGGTGATGTCGACCTGCCCGCCGCCGAAGTTGGTGGCGTACAGCCCGCGCTTCAGGCCGGCGATGATCTCTTCCTTGGTCTTGTCGCCACCCAGCATGTAGGTGTTGGTCATGCGCGGCATCGGCACCGCGGCATAGCTCTCGCGGCGGCCGTTGCCGGTCGGGGCGACGCCCATCAGGCGGGCGTTCATCGAATCCTGGATGTAGCCCTTCAGGATACCGTCCTCGATCAGCACGTTGCGCTGCGTGGCGTTGCCTTCGTCGTCGACGTTCAGCGAGCCGCGGCGGTCGGGCAGCGTGCCGTCGTCGAGCACCGTCACGCCCTTGGCCGCCACGCGCTGGCCGATGCGGCCGCTGAAGGCGCTGGAGCCCTTGCGGTTGAAGTCGCCTTCGAGCCCGTGGCCGATGGCCTCGTGCAGCAGCACGCCGGGCCAGCCCGGGCCGAGCACGACGCTCATCTCGCCGGCCTTGGCCGGGCGCGATTCGAGGTTGGTGAGGGCGGCCTTGACGGCATCGTTGACGTAGCTCTCGATGATGTTGTCGTGGAAGTAGCCGAGCCCGAAGCGGCCGCCGCCGCCGCCGGAGCCGACCTCGCGGCGCATCTCGCCGGCGATGGTCTGCTCGGCGATCACGGTGACCGACAGCCGCACCAGCGGCCGCACGTCGGCGGCCAGCGTGCCGTCGGCGCGGGCCACCAGCACCACGTCGTACTCGGCGGCGATGCCGGCCATCACCTGCTTGATGCGCGGATCCTTGGCGCGGGCGAGCTTCTCGACGCGCTCCAGCAGCGCGACCTTCTGCGTGCTGTCGAGCGTGGCGATCGGGTCCATCGGCGCATAGAGCACGCGGCTGCCGGCGATCTTCGGCGTGCCGGTGATCTTGACCGTGCGGCTCTGGCCGGCCGCGGCGATGGTGCGCACGGTGGCGGCCGCATCGAGCAGCGCGGCCTCGGAGATGTCGTCGGAGTAGGCGAAGGCGGTCTTCTCGCCGGCCACCGCGCGCACGCCGACGCCCTGGTCGATGCCGAAGCTGCCGCTCTTCACGATGCCTTCCTCGAGGCTCCAGCCTTCGCTGCGCGTGTACTGGAAGTAGAGGTCGGCGTCGTCGATGCGGTGCGTCGCGATGGCCTGCAGGGCCTTGGCCAGCGTCGCATCGGTCAGGCCGAAGGGTTCGAGCAGCAGCGAGCGGGCGACGACCAGTCGTTCGAGGGTGGGTTCGCGCGAGATCATGGCGGCTCCTGTGGGTGGTGGGGCATTCTAGGAGGGGGTCGGTTCTCGGTCGAGCGAAGGCCTTTGGGAACTGTGACCGCGCGGTGGTTACTCAGGCGAGGCCGGGGCGTCCGGCACGGCAGTCACCCATGGACCTGTTGTCAGGAGATCTTCTTGTTAGAGCGAAAGTCAGACGCGGCAAAGACCCGGCGAACGGACGGGCATCCCACCGATTCGAAGGCGGACAAGAAAAAGAGCAAGGAACTGTCGAAGAAGACAAGGA
The DNA here is from genome assembly GCF_056403355.1 of Rhizobacter sp. P2_H3. Classification (NCBI taxonomy): domain Bacteria; kingdom Pseudomonadati; phylum Pseudomonadota; class Betaproteobacteria; order Burkholderiales; family Sphaerotilaceae; genus Rhizobacter; species Rhizobacter sp. P2_H3. The sequence goes on from NZ_JBFUFQ010000170.1 coordinate 4,251, forward strand.
AGCAGCGGCGCAGTGCCGAGTCGGAAGTCAAGCAGTCATTGGAGGTCAAGTCGTCTCGACGGCATAGAGGGCCTCCCAGCGACGAAGCGAAGCCTCCGCAACTGCCGGAAGAGGCGTTGATAGCCTGGAAGATTCTGCAACCCAGGTTGGATGAGTCCGGCGAGTTGAAATCCGAGTTCATTCGCCCTGAAAGTGAACTGGACACGCAAGTCATACCACGCCAGATCTCGAGCGATTTTGTGTCGGAGCAACGAACGTCATCCCCAGGCAACTCGGGTGAACCGTCGAGTCCGCGACTCGCGAGGCAAGTGCCGCCGAAAGGGGCGCTTCGGATCATCCGTCCGGGCGAACCCCAGGGAAAGCGCAAGTCCTTGCCAGTGACGTCTCCCGCGTCGATTGAGAAATCGCGTCATCTGAAAAGGATGTACAGAGACGACTTGGCGATGCTCCAGCAGAACACACGAAACCTGGATGCCATTCAGCGGATGTCCGGCTTCATACAGTCGGCCGATGCAACTCAGCTTCGCGAAGCAAGGCGCGAGTCGCGAAAGGAGTATGAGCAACTTTCACAACGCATTGATCGGACAAGACGGGAACTCACGAAGTTGGAGAGCCAGAAGTTGGTAGTCGCTGGAACACTCAAGGAACTCGACGAGGCCATCGCAAAGAGCCCTCAAGAAGACTTTCCTGACGACAAGGAGTGGGACGTGCTTGATGGGCCGCCTGAAAGCCCAGGCTCTCCCTCCAGAAGCACCGCCGAGCATCGACGAGTGCAGACCGACAAGGTCTGATCTCTCGGCTCACATCGCCGCGCTTCAATCGGTTTCCCGCATCGCCAATGCCCGTGCATAGAGCGCATTCCGGGAGGCGCCGGTGATGGTGGCGGCCAATGACACGGCCTGTGTCAACGGCAATTCAGCCAGCAGGAGCTTGAGTGTTGCTTCGCTGTTTGCGGCGGATTCATCATGCTGAACGGGTCGGGCGTGGACCACGAGAACGAACTCACCGCGCTGGCGGTGTTCGTCCTCGGCCATCCATGCCGGAAGACCTGCGGCTGGCAAGGTCACGATGCTTTCAAACTGCTTGGTCAGCTCGCGGCACAGTGTGACGAGCCGGTCGCCGCATGCATCGGCGATGCCTTTCACCAACTTCTCGATGCGGTGGGGTGCTTCGAACACCACTTGCGCGTTTGCGCGCATCGCGATCGCCTGCATGGCCTGGGCTCTTTCGTTGCCCTTGGGCGGAAGAAAGCCGATGAACTCGAAGCCGCCAGTGACAGCATCCCCCGCCACGCTCAACGCCGCCAACGCACTGCTGGCCCCGGGAAGCGGCACGCACCGATACCCCGCCGCCTGCGCCGCAGCCACCAGCACCGCCCCCGGATCGCTCACCGCCGGCGTCCCCGCATCGCTCACGTACGCCACCCGCTCGCCGCGCGCCAGCCGCGCCAGCACTGCCTGCGCCGCCTCGCGCTCGTTGTGCTCGTGCACCGCCAACAGCGGCTTGTCGAGCCCCAGGTGGCGCATCAGCTGCGCGCTGTGCCGCGTGTCCTCGCAGGCCACCGCGTCGACCAGCGACAGCACGTGGATCGCGCGCAACGTGATGTCGGCCAGGTTGCCGATCGGCGTCGCGACCACATAGAGCGCGCCGGCGGGATACTGCTGCGCGCCCGCCGCCGCCTCGGCAGCCTTCAGCAACAACGATGAGTCCAGGGTCACGATGGTCCAGACGACGAAGGAGGTGGGAGACGACGGCGAGGCACGGGCGCTCGCGCACCTGCTGCGTCATGGCCTCGTGCTGGTGCGGCGCAATTATCGGGTCGCGGCCGGCCCGCGTGCCCGCGGCGGCGAGGTCGACCTGATCCTGCGCGAGCGCGACGGCACGCTGGTGTTCGTCGAGGTGCGCACCCGCGCCCGGCTCGGCCATGGCGGCGCGGCGGCAAGCGTTGGTGGCGTCAAGCAACGTMGTGTCATCTTCGCGGCGCACCATTTCCTGCGCGCCTGCCCGACACTGCCGCCCTGCCGCTTCGACGTGGTGGCCATCGACGGCGAGCACCTGGAGTGGCTGAAAGCGGCCTTCGACGCAGGTTGAAAGGGGCTGAGCGGGCGGTCACACCCCTCGGAACCAAGCTGGTGCACCCGTGTCATATGATCCATGCCCATGCTTGAACAACGAATCCAGCAACAATTCTTCGACAGCGCCGACCTGAAGTACGCCGCGGCCGAGATCCTCTCCCGTCCCATCGCCGATGCCGTCAGTGCCGTCGTCGGCTCGATCACCTCCGGCGGCAAGGTGCTGGCCTGCGGCAATGGCGGCTCGGCGAGCGATGCCCAGCACTTCGCGGCCGAGTTCGTCGGCCGCTTCGAGCGCGAACGCCCCGGCCTCGCCGCGATCGCGCTGACGACCGACACGTCGATCCTGACGGCGATCGGCAACGACTACGATTTCACTGCGATCTTCTCGAAGCAGGTGCAGGCGCTCGGCGCCCCCGGCGACGTGCTGATCGCGATCACCACCAGCGGCAACTCCGCCAACGTGCTGGCCGCCGTCGAGGCGGCCCACGCGAAGGAGATGACCGTGATCGCCCTCACCGGCCGCGGTGGCGGCAAGATGGCGGGCGAACTCACCGAAACCGACGTGCACATCTGCGTGCCCCACGAACGCACCGCGCGCATCCAGGAAGTCCACATCCTCGCGCTGCATTGCCTGTGCGATGCGGTCGATCTGCAATTGCTGGGTGAACAGGAAAACACATGAAGTCTCTCTCGTCCCGTCTTTCTCCCCTCACCGTCGTCGTGGCCGCCGTCGTGGCCACCTCCAGCCTGTCCGGCTGCGCCGCCTTCTTCATCGGCGGCGCGATGGTCGGCGGCACGCTGGTCGCGACCGACCGCCGCACCTCCGGTGCCCAGATCGAAGACCAGTCCATCGAGCTGAAGGGCGGCAAGCGCCTGAGCGAGGTCACCGACCAGCAGAAGTCGCGCGTCAGCATCACCAGCTACAACCGCATGGTGCTGCTGACCGGCGAGGTGCAGACCGACACCGAGAAGGCCGCCGCCGAACAGGCCGTGACGCAGCTCGAGAACGTGCGCACCGTCGTCAACGAGATCTCGCTGGCCGGCAGCAACACCTTCAGCCGCAGCGGCGCGAGCGATGCGCTGCTCACCAGCAAGGTCAAGGCGACGCTGATCGATGCGCGCGACGTGATGGCCAACGCATTCAAGGTGGTCACCGAGCGCGGCACCGTCTACCTGATGGGCGTTGTCACGCAGCGCGAGGCCGACCGCGCGACCGACCTGGCGCGCAGCATCAGCGGCGTGCAGAAGGTGGTGCGGGTGTTCGAGATCGTCTCCGAAGACGAACTTGCGCGGCTGCGCCCGGCCGACCCGCCGAAGCCCGCCACCTCGTCGAACAAGCCCTGACCGATCCAGCAGCCGCCGCGGAACCGGCTTTGCCGGGCCGCCAGCGGCGTCCCCTTGAGGGGGAGGCGCCGAAGGCGCTTCGGGGGTGGGCTATTTCAGCCTTGTGATCAGGCTTGAGGTGTCCCAGCGCTGGCCGCCCGTGGCCTGCACGTCGGCATAGAACTGGTCGACCAGCGCGGTGACCGGCAGCCGCGCACCGTTGCGCTTGGCCTCGTCGAGCACCAGGCCCAGGTCCTTGCGCATCCAGTCGACCGCGAAGCCGAAGTCGAACTTGCCGTCGATCATCGTCGGCCCGCGATTGTCCATCTGCCAGCTCTGCGCGGCGCCCTTGCCGATCACGCCGAGCACGGCCTTCATGTCGAGCCCGGCCTTCTGGCCGAACGCGACCGCTTCGGCCAGGCCCTGCACCAGCCCGGCGATGCAGATCTGGTTCACCATCTTCGCGAGCTGGCCGGCACCGCTCTCGCCGAGCAGCGTGACGGCCTTCGCAAACGCCATCGCGACCGGCTGGGCCTTCGCGAACGCGCCGGCCTCGCCGCCACACATCACGGTCAGCGCGCCGTTGATCGCGCCCAGGTTGCCGCCGGACACCGGTGCATCGATGAAGTGCAGGCCGAGCTTTCGGGCGGCGGCATCGAGCTCGCGCGCCACCTCGGCCGAGGCGGTGGTGTGGTCGACGAAGATCGCCCCCGGCTTCATGCCGGCAAAGGCGCCGTCCGGCCCGGTGGTCACAGCGCGCAGGTCGTCGTCGTTGCCGACGCAGGCGAACACCAGGTCGGCGCCGGCCACCGCGGCCTTCGGCGTCGCGGCGCTCGCCCCGCCGTACTCCTTCACCCACTGCGCCGCCTTGGCCGCGGTGCGGTTGTAGACGGTCACGCGGTGCCCGGCGCGCGCCAGGTGCCCGGCCATCGGGTGGCCCATCACGCCCAGGCCCAGGAAGGCCACGGTCTGCGCGGCGATCGGCTCGTAGGTCTTGGTGCTCATCGGGGGCGCGTCCTCAGACGATCGTCAGGTGTTCGGTGCCGGCCGACAGGTCGCTGCTGCGCGCGCGGTTGCTGTTCAGCTTGATCTGCAGCCGCAGGTCGTTCACCGAATCGGCGTTGCGCAGCGCGTCTTCGTAGGTCACCAGGTGGTTCTCGTAGAGGTCGAACAGGCTCTGGTCGAAGGTCTGCATGCCCAGCTCGCGCGACTTCTTCATGATCTCCTTGATCTCGGAGACCTCGCCCTTGAAGATCAGCTCGGAGATCAGCGGCGTGTTCAGCATGATCTCCACCGCGGCGATCCGCCCGCGGCCTTCCTGGCGCGGCAGCAGCCGCTGCGACACCAGCGCCTTCAGGTTCAGCGACAAGTCCATCAGCAGCTGGGCGCGGCGCTCCTCGGGGAAGAAGTTGATGATCCGGTCGAGCGCCTGGTTGGCACTGTTGGCGTGCAGCGTGGCCATGCACAGGTGGCCCGTCTCGGCGAACGCCACCGCGTGCTCCATCGTCTCGCGATCGCGGATTTCGCCCATCAGGATCACGTCGGGCGCCTGGCGCAGCGTGTTCTTCAGCGCCTGGGCCCAGCCCTCGGTGTCGAGGCCGACCTCGCGCTGCGTGACGATGCAGTTCTTGTGCGGGTGCACGAACTCGACCGGGTCTTCGATGGTGATGATGTGGCCGTACGAGTTCTCGTTGCGAAAATCGACCATCGCCGCGAGCGAGGTGCTCTTGCCCGAGCCGGTGGCGCCGACGAAGATCACGAGACCGCGCTTGGTCATCGTCACGTCCTTCAGCACCTGCGGCAGGTTCAGGCTGTCGATGGTTGGCAGCGTCTGCGGAATCGTCCGCATCACCAGCCCGACATGGCCCTGCTGCACGAAGGCATTCACGCGGAAGCGGCCGATGCCCTGCGGCGAGATCGCGAAGTTGCACTCCTTGGTGCGCTCGAACTCGGCGGCCTGCTTGTCGTTCATCACCGAGCGCGTCAGTGCCAGCGTGTGCTGGCCGGTCAGCGGCTGCGGCGACACCTTGGTGACCTTGCCGTCGACCTTGATGGCCGGTGGGAAGTCCGCGGTGAGGAACAAGTCGGACCCGTTGCGCGACACCATCAGGCGCAGCAGGTCGTTGACGAATTTCGATGCCTGGTCTCTTTCCATGATGCTTCCTCTGGCCCGTCAGGTGCTGGACAACAAGGCACTCAGCCGGGCGCTGACCTGCCGCAAACGCAATGACAAACGCCGCGACAGCGAGGCCAGCAAGGCCAGGCCGAGTCGCGGCTCGAACATGATCATCTCATCCAATCGCTGTGCATCCACCACCGCGAGGGTACACGGCGTCAGCGTGGTGCAGGCCGAGAAGCGGGCGCCCGCGTCGAGCAGCGACATCTCGCCCAGCATGTCGCCGGCCCGCGCCTCGGCCAGCCGGGCCCGCCCGCCCCACGGCTGGATGCGGTCGACGGCCAGCGTGCCGTCGAGCACGATCAGCATGTAGTCGCCCTGCTCGTCCTGGCCGATCACTTCCTTGTTGGCCGGCACCTGCACGAACTGCAGGTACTGGCTCATGCGCTGCAGCTCGTCGGGGCTCAACGCCGCCACATAGCGGTCGGCGCCCCACAGCCGGGCGAACAGCGGCTCGGCCTGCTTGCGCTCGATCGGAGTGGCCCCCACCGCCGGTGCGCGCGCGGCCCAGGTGGCCAGCTCCTGCGTGTCTTCGGCGCGGTCGGCGAACTGGGTCGAGAAGAAGCCGGATTCGCTGAGGCCCGCGTCTTCCTTCGACACCGCAGGCGTGTCGTCGCCGCCGCGCTTCAGGCGATCAAAGAGTCGTTTCACGCGGCACCTGCGGCGGATCAGCCGGGGAAGTTTTCGGGGAACTTCGCCTTCGCGCGCGCTTCGGCCGGCGAGATGATGTTGCGGCGAACCAGGTCCGACAGGTTCTGGTCGAGCGTCTGCATGCCCACGGTGTTGCCGGTCTGGATCGACGAATACATCTGCGCGATCTTGTTCTCGCGGATCAGGTTGCGGATGGCCGCGGTGCCCAGCATGATCTCGTGCGCCGCGGCGCGGCCGCTGCCGTCCTTCAGCTTGCACAGCGTCTGCGAGATCACGCCGATCAGCGATTCCGACAGCATCGAGCGCACCATTTCCTTCTCGGCGGCCGGGAACACGTCGACCACGCGGTCGATGGTCTTGGCAGCGGAACTGGTGTGCAGCGTGCCGAACACCAGGTGGCCCGTCTCGGCGGCGGTCAGCGCGAGGCGGATGGTTTCCAGGTCGCGCATTTCGCCCACCAGGATGCAGTCCGGGTCTTCGCGCAGCGCCGAGCGCAGCGCGTTCGCGAAGCTCAGCGTGTGCGGGCCGACCTCGCGCTGGTTGACCAGGCACTTCTTGGACTCGTGCACGAACTCGATGGGGTCTTCGACCGTCAGCACGTGGCCGTACTCGTTTTCGTTCAGGTGGTTGACCATCGCGGCCAGCGTGGTCGACTTGCCCGAGCCGGTCGGGCCGGTGACGAGCACCAGGCCGCGCGGCTTCAGCGCGAGCTCGGCGAACACCTTGGGCGTGTTGAGCTGCTCGAGCGTCAGGATCTTCGACGGAATGGTCCGGAACACGGCGCCGGCGCCGCGGTTCTGGTTGAAGGCGTTGACCCGGAAGCGGGCCAGGCCCTGGATCTCGAACGAGAAGTCGCACTCAAGCGTTTCTTCGTAGTTCTTGCGCTGCGAGTCGTTCATGATGTCGTAGACCATCTCGTGCACCTGCTTGTGCTCGAGCGGGTCGACATTGATGCGACGCACATCGCCGTGCACGCGGATCATCGGCGGCAGCCCTGCCGACAAGTGAAGGTCGGAGGCCTTGTTCTTGACCGAGAACGCGAGCAGTTGGGTGATGTCCATGGGGTGCTTGTAAGAGGTTGTGAGCGGCCACCTCGTCGGCGCGGCTCGCTGCGCCGCCTTTCCCGGGTGTCCCTGGTGGCTTGAGATAGGCTCGGGGAATTATGGCGACGATTGCTTCGAACATACAACAAGTGCACCAACGCATCACGCAGGCGTGTGTGGTCTCACAACGCCCCGTGCGAAGCGTCACGCTGCTGTGTGTTACCAAAACCTTCGGGCCGCAGGCCGTGCGCGAGGCCTTTGCCGCCGGCGAGCGCCGCTTCGGCGAGAACTACGTGCAGGAGGGCGTCGACAAGATCGCCGCGCTGGCCGAGTTGCGCAGCCAGGTCGAGTGGCACCTGATCGGCCCGCTGCAGAGCAACAAGACGCGCGTCGTCGCCGAGCAGTTCGACTGGGTGCACACCGTCGACCGGCTGAAGGTCGCGCAGCGGCTGTCGGAGCAGCGGCCTGCCCATCTGGCACCGCTGCAGCTGTGCCTGCAGGTGAATATCAGCGGCGAGGCGAGCAAGAGCGGGCTGGTGCCGGGCGAGGTGGCCGAGGTGGCGCGGCAGGTCGTGGCGCTGCCGCAAGTCAGGCTGCGTGGGTTGATGGCGATTCCCGAGCCGGTCGGCGACTTCGAGGCCCAGCGCGCACCGCACCGGGCGCTGCGGGAATTGCTGGAGCAATTGAACACCGAAGGACTCGCGCTGGATACCTTGTCCATGGGTATGTCGGCCGACATGGATGCGGCGATCGCCGAGGGTGCGACGATGGTGCGCGTCGGCAGCGCGATTTTCGGTGGGCGCTCCAGTCCCGGGTGACAACCCGGGCTCAATCCCCATTTGTTCGCTTGTCACCTCCCAAAAGGCAGGGCGGTGGCAGAAGGCGGGTGCGGGGAGGCTGTGGAGCGCCAATAAGGAGGGGGCGCCGGAGCTGGCTGGTTTCATGGCCCGCGTGCGCCAGCACGCTTCGTGAACTGACTGTCGCCCACTGTTTGACCACAACGAACGAAGTGAGTGGCGGGAGTTTGGGCGACGGGCCATGAAACCAGTCAGCGCAGGGGAGTCTTCGCCCCGAGAGGGGC
>NZ_JBFUFQ010000171.1:0-12546 GCF_056403355.1 Rhizobacter sp. P2_H3
GCTCACGCCGACCCAGCTCGAAGACCTGGAAGACACCGGCGAGCTGAACGTGGGCATCGGGCTGTCGGGCGTCGGCAGCTTCCGGCTCAGCGCGTTCCGCCAGCGCGGCTCGATCGCCGCGGTGTTCCGCTGCATCCCGCACGACATCCCGGCACTCGGCACCCTGAACCTGCCGCAGGTGCTGAACACGCTGGTGCTCGAGAAGCGCGGCCTGATCCTGATGGTGGGCGCCACCGGCACCGGCAAGAGCACCACGCTCGCGTCGATGCTGGAACAGCGCAACCAGCAGATGGCCGGCCACATCCTGACCATCGAGGACCCGATCGAGTTCATGTTCAGCAACAAGCGCTCGGTCGTGAACCAGCGCGAGGTCGGCCGCGACACGCAATCGCTGCAGGTCGCGCTGAAGAACGCGCTGCGCCAGGCCCCCGACTGCATCTACATCGGCGAGATCCGCGACCGCGAGACGATGACGATGGCGATCTCGTACGCGCTGTCGGGCCACCTGGTGGTGTCGACGCTGCACGCGAACAACAGCTACCACGCGCTCGGCCGGATCCTGTCGTTCTACTCGCCCGAATCGCGCCCCGCGCTGCTGGCCGACCTGGCCGCCGGCCTGCGCGCGGTCGTCTCGCAGCGGCTGGTGCGCGCGACCGCCGGCGGGCGCCGCCCGGCCGTCGAGGTGCTGCTGAACACCAAGCTCGTGTCCGAGCTGATCGAGCAGGGCGACTTCAACGGCGTCAAGGAAGCGATGGAGAAATCGATGGCCGAAGGCTCGCAGAGCTTCGAGTCCGACCTCGCCCGCCTGATCACCGAAGGCGTGATCACGCGCGACGAGGGCCTCGCGTTCTCCGACTCGCCGACCAACCTGATGTGGCGCCTGGCGAACGACACCGAACCGGTGTCGCGCCAGGTCCCGAAGAAGGAAGAGACCGACGACCAGCCGACCTTCACCGAGATCACGCTGGACGTGCACGACGACCGCAACACCGGGTTTTCGACTCGCTTCTGATCTCCGTTCCTGATTCCCGATGTTCGCGACCCTGCAGCTCACCGAGGCCCTGATCAGCCGCCGCTCCGTCACCCCCGACGACGGCGGCTGCCAGGCGCTGCTCATCGAACGGCTCGCGCCGCTCGGCTTCGAGTGCGAGACGATCGAGAGCGGCCCGGCCGATTTCCGCGTCACCAACCTGTGGGCGGTGCGCCGTGGCCAGGGATCCGGCAAAAGCGGCGGCAAGCTGCTGATGTTCGCCGGCCACACCGACGTGGTGCCCACCGGCCCGCTCGCGCAGTGGCAGAGCGACCCGTTCGTGCCGACGCACCGCGACGGCAAGCTCTACGGGCGCGGCGCGGCCGACATGAAGACCTCGATCGCCGCGATGGTGGTCGCGATCGAGGAGTTCGTCGCGGCGCACGGCGAGCGCTGCGGCAGCATCGCGCTGCTGATCACCAGCGACGAGGAAGGCCCGTCGGTCGACGGCACGGTCAAGGTCTGCGAGCTGCTGAAGCAACGCGGCGAGCGCATCGACTACTGCATCGTCGGCGAGCCGACCTCGGTCGACACGCTCGGCGACATGATCAAGAACGGCCGGCGCGGCACGCTGTCGGGCAAGCTGACGGTGCACGGCGTGCAGGGCCACATCGCCTACCCGCAGCTGGCCGACAACCCGATCCACCGCGTCGCCCCGGCGCTGGCGGCGCTGACCACGGTCGAATGGGACCGCGGCAACCGCTACTTCCCGGCCACCAGCTGGCAGGTGTCGAACATCCACGGCGGCACCGGCGCGACCAACGTGATTCCCGGCCAGGTGGTGATCGACTTCAACTTCCGCTTCTCGACCGAATCGACGCCCGATGCGCTGAAGTCGCGCCTGCACGCCGTGCTCGATGCGCACGGCCTGCGCTACGACCTGGCATGGACGCTCGGCGGCGAGCCGTTCCTGACGCCGATCGGCGCGCTGAGCGAGGCGATGGGTGCCGCCATCCTCGCCGAGACCGGCGTGCGCACCGAGCTGTCGACCACCGGCGGCACCTCCGACGGCCGCTTCATCTCGAAGATCTGCCCGCAGGTCGTCGAGTTCGGGCCGCTGAACGCCAGCATCCACAAGATCGACGAGAACGTCGAGGTCGCGAGCCTCGACCCGCTGAAGAACATCTACCGCAGGACGCTTGAAGGCTTGTTGCTATGAAGTTGATCGATCTCATCACCGCGCAGAGCGCCCGCCTCAAGACGGCGGGCGTTTCGTTTGGGCACGGCACCACCAACGCGTTCGACGAATCGGCCTGGCTGGTGCTGTGGGCGCTCGGCATGCCGCTCGACGCGCTGGAAGAACAGGCGCAGCGCGAGCTGTCGGCCGAGGAAGAAGCCACCGCGCTCGCGCTGGTCGACGAGCGCATCCGCTCGCGCCGCCCGGCCGCCTACCTGACCCGCGAAGCGTGGCTGCAGAACGTGCCGTTCTACATCGACGAGCGCAGCATCGTGCCGCGCTCGTTCATCGCCGAACTGCTGGTCGACGGCGAGGGCGAAGGCACGCTCGACGCCTGGCTGTCCGACCAGACGCACACGGTGCTCGACCTGTGCACCGGCAACGGCAGCCTGGCGGTGATCGCCGCGCTGGCCTACCCCGACGTGGTGGTCGATGCGGCCGACCTCTCCGACGACGCGCTGGCGGTGGCCCGCATCAACGTCGACAAGCACAAGCTCGGCAAGCGCATCACGCTGCTGCAGTCGGACCTGCTCGCAAGCGTCGGCGGGCCGTACGACCTGATCCTGTGCAACCCGCCCTACGTCAACAGCACCAGCATGGCGGCACTGCCCGAGGAGTACCGCCACGAGCCTGCCCTCGCGCTGGCCGGCGGCGACGACGGCATGGACCTGGTGCGCCGCATCCTGCGCGACGCGCCGGCGAAGATGACGCCCGAGGCGGTGCTGCTGCTGGAGATCGGCAACGAGCGCCCGCACTTCGAGCATGCGTTCCGCAAGCTCGAAGTGGCGTGGCTCGACACCAGCGCCGGCGACGACCAGGTCTTGCTCGTCACCCGCGAGGCACTGGCCCGCTGGAACCGCTAACCGGCCGCGAGCGCCCGTTCGAAGTCGGCGCGCAGGTCTTCATGATCCTCAATCCCCACCGAGACGCGGATCAGCGAATCCGCGATGCCCATCGCTTGCCGCCGCTGYGCGCCCATCTCCCAGAAGATGGTGTGCGCGACGGGGATCGCGAGCGTGCGGTTGTCGCCCAGGTGGCTCGACTTGATCACCACCTGCAGCGCATCGAGGAAGGCCAGGCAGTCGCGCGCATCGTCGAGCTCGAAGCTCATCAGCGTGCCGCCGGCCTTGAACCAGCGCTTTGCGTTGGCGTGCTGCGGGTGGGTCTCGAGCCCGGGGTGGTTGACGCGCTTGACGCCCGGCTGCACCGCGAGCCAGGTGGCCAGGCGCAGCGCGTTGTCGCAGGCGCGGTCCATGCGCAGCGCGAGCGTCTCGGCACCGGTGGCGATGCGGTGCGCCGCATCGGCCGCGAGCGTCGCGCCGATGTCGCGCAGCCCGCGCTTGCGGACCTGCAGCAGTCCCCAGCCGCGCGGGTCGCCCTTCTTGTACGGCTCGGCGATGTTGGCGAAGCGGGACCAGTCGAACACGCCGGTGTCGGTGACCGCGCCGCCCAGCGCGTTGCCGTGGCCGCCGATCGACTTGGTCAGCGAGTTGACGACCAGCCCGGCGCCCACGGCCTTCGGGCGGAACAGGTAGGGCGTCGTCATCGTGTTGTCGACCACGTACAGCAGGCCGCGCTCGCCGCACAGCCGGCCGATCGCCTCCAGGTCGGCGACCTGCGTGCCGGGGTTCGCGATCGTCTCGACGAACACCATGCGCGTGCGCGGCGTGATCGCCCGTTCGACGTCTGCCACGTCGGTCGCATCGACCAGCGTCAGCCCGCAGCCCAGGCCCTCCAGCGTGTTCAGCAGGCTGGCGGTGTTGCCGAACAGGAAGCGGCTCGCGACGATGTGGTCGTCGCGCTTCAGCAGCGCGAGCATCAGCGACGCGATCGCCGCCATGCCGGACGCGAAGCTGACGCTGCCGACGCCGTCTTCCAGCATCGTCAGCTTGGTTTCCAGCGCCACGTTGGTCGGATTGCCCTGGCGCGCGTAGACGTGCCCGCTGCGTTCGCCCTGGAATACCGACACCAGTTCACGCGCCGTCTCGTAACCGAAGGCCGACGAGGGGTGCAGCGGCTTGTGCGTGGCACCATGCTCGACGCCGCCGCGGCGATCCGCGTGCAGCAGCCGGGTGGTCAGGCCCTCGTTTCCGCTCTTTTCCATGCTTTTTTCCCGTTGGTGAGTTACCCATGATTGTCATCAAGAACGTCACGCTGCGGCGCGGCACCAAGGTCGTGCTGCAGGACGCGAGCGTCACGCTGCAGCCCGGCGAGAAGGTCGGCCTGGTCGGGCGCAACGGTGCCGGCAAGTCCTCGCTGTTCTCGCTGCTGACGCACCGGCTGCAGTCCGACGCCGGCGACGTGGCCATCCCGCCGCGCTGGCTGGTCGGCGAGGTCGCGCAGTCGATGCCGGAGACCGACGATCCGGCCACCGACTTCGTGCTGGAGGGCGACACCCGGCTGAACGCCGCGAACGCCGCGCTGGCCGCGGCCGAGGCGGCCGACGACGGCCATGCGATGGCCGAGGCGCACCAGCTGATCGCCGAGGCCGGCGGCTTCGAAGCCCGCCCGCGCGCGCAGGCGCTGCTGATGGGCCTGGGCTTCCGCGTCGACCAGCTCGACGAGCCGGTCAACAGCTTCTCGGGCGGCTGGCGCATGCGGCTGCAGCTGGCGCGCGCGCTGATGTGCCCGGCCGACCTGATGCTGCTCGACGAGCCGACCAACCACCTGGACCTGGACGCGCTGGTGTGGCTGGAAGCCTGGCTGCAGCGCTACGAGGGCACGATGATCGTGATCAGCCACGACCGCGAATTCCTCGACGCGATCACCCGGGTGACGCTGCACCTCGACGAGACGCGCCTCACGCGCTACACCGGCAACTACACCGCGTTCGAGGAGATGCGCGCCGAGCGGATGATGCAGGCGCAGGCCAACTTCGCGAAGCAGCAGGAGCGCATGGCCCACCTGCAGAAGTTCATCGACCGCTTCAAGGCCAAGGCCAGCAAGGCCAAGCAGGCGCAGAGCCGCGTGAAGGCACTGGCGCGCATGGAGAAGCTCGGGCCGGTGCTGACCAGCAGCGACTTCCAGTTCGAGTTCCGCGAGCCGGTCTCGCTGCCCAACCCGATGCTCGCGTTCTCGGTGATGTCGTGCGGCTACGCCGGCGTGCCGATCGTCAGCAACGTGAACCGCTCGGTGCTGGCGGGCCAGCGCATCGGCATCCTGGGCGCCAACGGCCAGGGCAAGTCGACGCTGGTGAAGACCATCGCGAAGGAGATCCCGCTGGTGGCCGGCGAGGTCACCGAGGGCAAGGGCTTGTCGATCGGCTACTTCGCGCAGCAGGAGCTCGACGTGCTGTCGCTCGACGACGGCCCGCTGATGCACATGGTGCGGCTCGCGCGCGACGTGGGCCCGCAGGCGCGCGAGCAGGAGCTGCGCGACTTCCTCGGCTCGTTCCGCTTCGTCGGCGACATGGTCACGCAGGCCGTCGGCTCGCTGAGCGGCGGCGAAAAGGCGCGGCTGGTGCTCGCGATGCTGGTGTGGCAGCGCCCCAACCTGCTGCTGCTGGACGAACCGACCAACCACCTCGACCTGACGACGCGCGAGGCGCTGTCGATGGCGCTCAACGAGTTCGAGGGCACGGTGATGCTGGTGAGCCACGATCGCGCGCTGCTGCGCGAGGTGTGCGACGAGTTCTGGCTGGTCAGCGACGGCGCAGTGAAACCGTTCGACGGCGACCTGGACGACTACCAGAAGTGGCTGCTCGAGACCTCGCGCGAGATGGCGAAGGGCGCGCGCGAGGCGGGCTCGGCGAAGGTCAAGGCCAAGAAGGCGGAGGCCGCCGCCGCCGCGGCCCCGAAGGCAGCCAAGGACGACCGCAAGGCCGGCGCCCAGCAACGCCAGAAGGCCGCCGAGCAGACCAGGCCGCTGCGCACCGAACTGGCGACGCTCGAGAAGCGCATCGCGACGCTGACGCAGGAGAAGGCCAACATCGAGGAAGCCTCGGCGCGGCCCGGCCTGAGCCCGGCACAGCGCGTCGAGCAGGGCAAGCGGCTCAAGCAGCTCGGGGACGAGCTCGAGGGCGCCGAGGGCCGCTGGCTCGAGGTCACCGGCGAGCTCGACGCGCTGGGCTGACACGGCTTCGCACCACCGCACGCGGCTTCCGTTCGGTGGCCGGGGACGAACGGCGCACGGCCTATCGTTCGTCCCCATGATGGCCCTTCAAAAAGCGCAAACGGGTGACCTGTCGGGCGGTGCCGGACAGCGCCAGGGCGCCGCCCGCGCGGCCGAGCCGGCCGCGGCGCCGACGGTGAACCCGGCACTGCTCGGGCGCTTTCGCGCACTGATCGACGAAGTGACCGACGAGCTGATGCAGGGCCGCAGCGGCGACCGCAACAGCTTCCGGGCCGACGCGATCACGCTGCTGATGGCGACGACGCAGGAGATCGACGGGCCCGCCGACGGCGTCGAGAGCCCGTTGAGCTACCTGCTGCGCGAGGAGCAGCAGAAGGCGGCCGCCGTGCTCGGCAGCAGCGAGCCCGACCACTTCCTCACGTTCATGAAGGTCTGAGGCATCGCGATGGCACTCCAAGGAATCAACGGGCCCGCCGAACGTGCACCGCGGCCCACCGTCACCCGGCAGGACAGCGGCAGCACGAGCGCACCGAGCCGGGCGCGCGACCGCGGCACCAACGCGCTCGGCAACGCCGTGCCCGGCAGGGGCGCGCGCACGCCGCGGCCCGATGCAGCGCAGGGCGTGGCCGCGAAGGTGCTCGACCAGGTCTACGGCGCCGCGCTGAAGCTGCGCGAGAACCCGACCCCGTCGGGCCTCACCGCCGGCACGCTCGCGGCCGCGAAAGGCGTGCTGTCGCTCTACCGCGCCTTCCCGCAATTGACGCGATAGCGCCAATCCGACCCGGTGCGCCGGCACGGCGATGCCCCTGCCGCCGGCCGGGGATTTATATTGCACACAATTCAATTGCCAGATTGAGAATACAGTCTCGTCCATGGCAAGCACCCACCGCCCCCGTCGACAGGACCGCAGCAGCGCCGGCGCCCCCGCGCTGCCGGCCGGCGTCGACTGGCTGCAGCTCGACAACCAGGTCTGCTTCGCGCTGTATTCCACCTCGCTCGCAATGACCAAGCTGTACAAGCCGCTGCTGGCGCCGCTCGGCCTCACCTACCCGCAGTACCTGGCGTTCCTGGTGCTGTGGGAGCGTGACGGGGTGACGGTCGGCGAGCTCGGCGAGCGGCTGTTCCTCGATTCCGGCACGCTGACGCCGCTGCTCAAGCGCATGGAAGCGGCCGGCTGGCTGCAGCGCCGGCGCGCGGCCGACGACGAGCGCCGCGTGATCGTCAGCCTGACGGCCGAGGGCCGCGCGCTGCGCCAGCAGGCGCGCGGCGTGCCGGCCCAACTGGCCCAGGCCAGCGGCTGCAGCATCGGCGAGCTGACCGACCTGACCCAACGCCTGCAGCAGTTGCGCCAGCAACTGCTCGATGACGCGCCCGATGCGGCGCATGCGTGAACGTTGTTGTTACCCCTGACCCACCCCACCACCTGAAGGAAGACACCATGGCCCTCGAAAAAGTCCTGTACACCGCCCACGCCACCTCCACCGGCGGCCGCGAAGGCACCTCCAAGTCGTCGGACGGCGTGCTCGACCTGCGCCTGACCACGCCGAAGGAACTGGGCGGCAACGGCGCCGTCGGCACCAACCCCGAACAGCTGTTCGCCGCCGGCTACTCGGCCTGCTTCATCGGCGCGATGAAGGTGGCTGCCGGCAAGCACAAGGTCACGCTGCCGGCCGACACCTCGATCGCCGCCAGCGTCGGCATCGGCCCGATCCCGCAAGGCTTCGGCATCCAGGTCGCGATGACCATCACCGTGCCGGGCGTCGAGCGCTCGGTGGYGCAGCAGATCGTCGAGACGGCGCACCAGATCTGCCCGTACTCGAACGCGACGCGCGGCAACGTCGACGTGACGCTGACCGTCGCTTGAGCCCCGCCTGCGCCTGATGAAGAACGGCCCTTCGCGGGCCGTTTGTCATTCCGCGAGCAGTTGCAGCAGCAGCTCGATGCGGGCCTGGTACGGCGACAGCTCGCCGCCGGCGGGCAACACATCGCCGGGCTGAGCGAACACCGGGCCGCCCGCCACGCGGCTGCAGCGCAGCACGCGCACGCCGGTCGACTGCGCGCGCAGCAGCGCGGCTTCGAGCGCGTGGTGCACCGTGCCGTGGCCGGTGCCCGCGGCCACGATGCCGCGTGCGCCTCGCTCGATCAATGCATCGACCAGCACGCCATCGGCACCCGCATGGCTGAGCAGGATGTCGACGCGCGGCCACGCGGGGCCGTCGACCAGCCTGGCCAGCCGCGCCGCAGGCAACGCCTCACCCGCCGGCCACGGACGGAACAGCCGCAGCCGCCCTTCCTCGATGCGGCCGACCGGGCCGGCGTCGCCCGAATCGAAGGCCTCGATGCGGTAGGTGTGCACCTTGCGCACGTCGGCCGCGCCATGCACCACGCCGCCGAGCACCGCGACCACGCCGCGCGCGCCGGGGTGCTGCGCAACGGCGACCGCATCGAGCAGGTTCTGCGGCCCGTCGGGCTGCAGCGAGGTGGCGGGCCGCATCGCCGCCGTCAGCACCACCGGCTTGGCCGGCGCGAGCACGCGCTGCAGCAGCCACGCGGTCTCCTCCAGCGTGTCGGTGCCATGCGTGACGACCACGCCCGCCACCTCGGGCCGCGCCAGGTGGTGCGCCAGCCGCCTGACCAGCGCGCGCCACACGTCGGCGCTCATGTCCTTGCTGTCGACCTGCGCGACCTGCTCGGGCTCGAGCGGCACCGCGGCCAGCGCCGGTACCGCCTTCACGAGCTGCGCGACGCCGAGCTGCGCCGCGGTGTAGCCGATGTTGTCGCCGGCGGCCGCCGAGGTGCCGGCGATGGTGCCGCCGGTGCCGAGCACGACGACGATCTGATCAGTTCTTTGCATTTTTCACGAAGCTGGATAAAAATACAGTCACTGGATGGATGTTCAGTCCACGCCATTTCACCAAGCCGAGGCCCACCGCGATGAACGAAATCCCGAAGCTCACCGACCGCCAGCAGCAGATCCTCGACCTGGTGCAGAGCGCGATCGAGCGCACCGGTGCGCCGCCCACCCGGGCCGAGATCGCGAACGAGCTGGGCTTCAAGTCGGCCAACGCCGCCGAAGAACACCTGCAGGCGCTGGCCCGCAAGGGCGTCATCGAGCTGGTGGGCGGCACCTCGCGCGGCATCCGTCTGCAGTCTGACACATTGCGCGCGCTGAACCAGAGCCGCGGCAAGCAGTTCAGCCTGCCGCTGCCCAGCCTCTCGCAGCTCACACTGCCGCTGGTCGGGCGCGTCGCGGCCGGCAGCCCGATCCTCGCGCAGGAGCACATCGACCAGACCTACCTGATGGAAGCCAGCCTGTTCGCACGCCGGCCCGATTTCCTGCTGAAGGTGCGCGGCATGAGCATGCGCGACGCCGGCATCATGGATGGCGACCTGCTCGCGGTGCAGAAGGCCAAGGACGCGAAGAACGGCCAGATCGTCGTCGCGCGGCTCGGCGACGAGGTCACCGTGAAGCGCTTCAAGCGCACCCGCACCAGCATCGAGCTGCTGCCGGAGAACCCCGATTTCGAACCCATCGTCGTGCCGTTCGGCGATGTCGACTTCGAACTCGAGGGGTTGGCGGTCGGCCTGATCCGCAACAGCATGCTGTGATGGAGGCCGCCGTGGTGATCAAGGCCCCCAAGGCGGCGAGTGCCGCGGAGTGCAAGGCGCTCGAGCAACTGCCCAACATCGGCCCCGCGCTGGCCGCCGACCTGCGGCTGATCGGCATCCAGGAGCCGAAGGACCTGCGCGGCAAGGATGCCTTCGTGCTGTACCAGCGCCTGTGCGCGATCACCGGGCAGCGCCACGACCCGTGCGTGCTCGACACCTTCATGGCCGCCACCGATTTCATGGGCGGCGCGCCCGCCGCGCCGTGGTGGGCCTACACCGCGCAGCGCAAGGCCCTGTTTGGGCAGGTGTGACGGCGATGCATCGACCAGCTGCTGGTGTGCGGCCTGCAGAGCGAGGTCTGCGTCACCCACACCTCGCAATCGGCGCTGGCGCTCGGCTACGACGTGATCCTCGCGAGCGACTCGCACGGCACCTGGCCCGACGCCACCTCGGGCGCCGACGAGATCATCGCCCGCCAGAACGAGGCGCTGGCCGCCCAGGGCGTGCGGCTGATGAGCACGCGGGAGATCGTCGGCCAGCTCGCACAGTTGGAGCGCTGATCAGCGCGGCGACAACACCAGCGTGTGCTCCGCCGGCGTGCCCCACACCGGCACGTCATCCACCTTCGCCCAGCGCTCGACGAAGCTGCGGTACAGCGGCGAAAACACGATGCCCGATTGCCCGCTCGACTGCACGAAGCGTGAGCGAGCCGGGTCGCCCAGGTCGTACAGCGCCCGCAGCGACGGCCCGTGCTCGGCCAGGTACAGCTCGCCGGTCGTCGCGTCCGGCCGCAGGCCGACACGCGACACATTGACGGTGTAGGTGTCGCCGCCCACCGGCGCCCGCAGCTCGAACCAGCGTGCCAGCGCCTTCACCTTGCTGAACGGCCGGTGCTCGGCCCGGGCCTGGTGCGCCCGGCCCCATTGCCAGCTCGCCACGTCGCTGCCCTGCGACTGCTGCAGCTCGTCGAGCGCCCGCGTGAACGCCGCGTCCACCTGCTGCGCGCAGGTCTCGACCACCGGCGTCGCCTTGTCATCGCACCACCAGCCGTCCTGGCGCGCCAGCACACCTTCCAGCGCCTCGCGGAAGCTGCGGCTGCCGAGCTGCCGCTCGTACAGCGCGGCGCCGAGCTCGTCGCTGAACACCGCCTGCGTCAGCTGCCGCACCCAGGCCGACAGGATCAGCGGCGCCGCGCGGTCGGCCGCCATCGTGCCGTCGAACGAGGCCAACTCACGCTGCGCCGCCGCGGCCAGCGGGTGGGGCGACACCGCGCGCTTCAGCACCGGCAGCAGCTTCAGCGCCGCCAGCGACAGCTGGTCGCGCTGGATGGCCCGCAGGCTGGCGATCGAATGCTTGGTCGTCGCGGCCAACAGCTGCTCGATGCGCTGCTGGCGGTACGGCACCGCCCACTCGCTGGTCAGGAAATGCGGGTAGTCCGGGCCGACGATGCGCTGGTTCGCGGTCGCGATCCAGYCGCGGGCCGGATCGATCTCGCGCGGCGTCTCGCCGGCCGGCACGCTGCCGACCCAGTCGTAGCGCACCTCCCAGCCCGGTGCCGGCACCAGCCCCTTCAGGTCGTGGCCGGGCCCGCGCACCGGCACGCGGCCGGGCGCCACCATCGCGATGCGGCCCTGCGTGTCGGCCACCACCATGCTCTGCATCGGCGCGATGTAGCCCGCCGACGCCGCGATGAACTCGTCGACCGAGCGCGCCGAGTTGAAACCGATGCCGGCATCGACCGCCGTCCCGGCGTCGGCGTCGAGGGCCGTCCAGCGCATCGCCAGCGCATAGGCCGGCGCGTTCGGCGCACCGGTCAGCCCCTCGGTCGGGCCGCCCGCGTCGGAGATCACCGGCCCGTGGCGGCTGCTGCGCACGGTCACCGTCACGTCGGGATGCCCCTTGACCTGGATGACCTCGGTCGTGCGCTCGAACGCCGCCCAGCCATCGGGCGTCTGGTACTGCGTCGGGTCGCCGGGGCGCAGGCGTTCGAGGTAGAGGTCCTGCACGTCCGGCGCGGTGTTGGTGAAGCCCCAGGCGATGTGGTCGTTCTGGCCGAGCACGACGATCGGCAGGCCGGGCATCGTCGCGCCGGCCACGTGGAAGCCGGGCGCATCGAGCCGCGCCAGGTACCACAGCGACGGCGCGCTGAGCTTCAGGTGCGGGTCGTTGGCCAGCAGCGGCTTGCCGCTCTCGGTGTGCGAGCCGGCGAGCACCCAGTTGTTGGAGCCGACGCCCTCGACGCCCGATTCAGGCGCCGTCAGCAGCGCCTGGCGGCCGAGCGTGCCGTCCACCTTCAGCCCGCGGAACAGCGCCGCATAGTCGGCCGTCGCCAGCGGCGGCTCGCCGGGGTACGGCGGCAGCAGCTCGTTGATGCGCTCGACCGGCATCTTCAGCGCGAGCCGCATCCGCAGCAGCTCGGTCGACCAGTTGCCGCCCAGGTCCCAGGCCATCATCGTCGCCCAGGCCAGGCTGTCGACCGGCGTCCAGCGCTGCGGCTGCAGCCCGAGCAGCACGAACTCCGGCGGCCGCGCCTTCAGCGAACCGGCCAGCCAGGCGTTGATGCCGGCGCTGTAGGCCTCGAGCGCGGCTCGCGCCGCCGGGCTGGCCCGCTCCCACTGCGCCTGCGCGGCGCGGCGCACGCCGAGGGCGCGCAGGAAGC